>DMDI01000281.1 GCA_003445555.1 Desulfotomaculum sp.
CAAAGCGCATTTATTTTTTCCTCATCACCCGTGAGTTCAATAGTCACTGTTTCCCGGTTGACATCTACAATATTGGCGCGGAATATTTCTACCACGTCCACTATGTTTGACCGGCGCGTTGAATCAGCTTTTACCTTAATTAAGGCCAGTTCCCGTTCAATTGATTCACTGCTTTTAAGTTCCTGAATTTTTACTACGTCAATTAATTTAGAAAGTTGTTTCATCACTTGATCCGAAGCCTGTTCATCACCTTCCACTACAACAGTAATACGGGTAACATCAGGTTCTTCGGTATGGCCGGCTGCAATACTTTCTATATTAAAAACCCGGCGACTTAAAAGACCGGCAATTCGGGCCAATACCCCCGGTTTGTTTAAAGTAAGAACCACTATCGTCCGTTTCAACCCTTAATCCTCCAAACTAATCATAAAAAGGAGTCTAACTCTTCTTTTTTGGTTTGCATATATTAGTTTACCTGCCGTCATATAATCATTATAGCAAACTTTATTAAAGTAAAAAACCAATCGCTGAATAGTTACATTTGTACCTTTCATTTTTCCTGCATTTTTAGTATATTACTTCGTAATGGTTATAGTGTAAAGTATTTTTTCCTTTTTTCGCAATAAAAATAGCAACTTTTTTGTTTAAATGTTATCTCCTGATGCCTGATGACTATTATTAAGGAGGTTTAACTGATGGAAATCAGTCAAAAAATCAAAATGCAACTAACCGGTGCTTCGTGGATTCGAAGCATGTTTGAAGAAGGTGAACGTTTGCGGGCCATATATGGCCCGGCCCAGGTTTTTGATTTTACCTTGGGTAACCCTATACACGAACCACCGGCCGCTTTTTACGGAGAGCTAAAAAGGCTGGCCTTAAATCCTCTGCCGGGTATGCACCGTTACATGAGTAATGCCGGTTACTTAAAAACACGTCAAGCTGTGGCTGAATTGCTGGCCGAAGAAACAAACCTGCCTTTTCAAGCTAAACATATTGTTATGACCTGTGGGGCTGGCGGGGCCTTAAATGTGGTTTTAAAAACCCTGCTTGACGCGGGAGACGAGGTAATTGTGCTGGTCCCTTACTTTATGGAGTATAAATTTTACATTGATAACCACGGCGGGATAGTTAAAGAAATAAGAACCTCCTCTGATTTTCAGCCCGACCCGGTTGCCCTGGAAGAAGCCCTTACCCAAAAAACCAAAGCCGTAATCATTAACTCTCCCCATAACCCTACCGGCGTAGTGTACGACGCCAATAAGCTTATCGAAATAAGCTTACTTTTACAAGCCAAAGAAAAAGAAACAGGAAAGCCTATTTACCTTATTTCTGATGAACCTTACGCTAAAATTATTTATGAAAAAAAGCCTCTTCCCGGTATTTTTAATGTTTACCATCGCACCATAGTAGTTACTTCTTACAGTAAAGACCTGGCCTTACCCGGGGAAAGAATTGGCTATATTGCAGTTCACCCGGAAGTACCGGCCCAGGACATTTTAATTGAAGGGTTGGTTTTTTGCAACCGCACCCTGGGTTTTGTTAACGCCCCGGCCCTGATGCAACACTTAGTTACTCGTCTCACGCGGGTAAAAGTTGATGTTTCTCCGTACCGGGAAAAAAGAGACCTGCTTTACGAGAATTTAACCCGCTTAGGCTTTAAAATGGTTAAGCCGCAAGGTGCTTTTTATTTATTTCCCCAATCCCCAATCCCTGACGACGTAGCCTTTGTTAGGCTGGCCCAAAAATACCGTATTTTATTAGTACCGGGAAGCGGTTTTGGTTTGCCCGGCTATTTTCGCCTTTCTTATTGCGTTGATAAGCAAACAATTATTAATGCCTTGCCTGCTTTTAATTCTTTGGCTCAAGAGGTTGGCCTTATTTCAAGGGTATAAAAAAATCAACTATTGCAAAACAATTAAGGCGTCTGCTGCCCAAACACCTTTATCGGAGCAAATTAAGGGGTTAATGTCTAACTCTTTAATCTGGGGAAAGTCTTGCGCCAGTTGGGCTACCTTTAAAATTACCTCGGCAATGGCGGACTTGTTTACCGGTGATTGTCCCCGGACACCGTCTAAAATCCGGCGGCCTTTTATTTCCTCAATCATTTCATAAGCGTCGCTTTTAGTTAAAGGGACGACACGCAAAACGACATCCTCCAAGACTTCAACAAAAATTCCTCCCAGGCCAAACATAACTACCGGGCCAAAAACAGGGTCCCGGCTAATTCCAATAATAGTTTCTACCCCGGCCGGCAGCATTTCCTGGACCAGTACACCTTTAATTTTTGCGTCAGGTTGGTAGGCAGATGCGTTGGTTATGATTTCTTTGTATGCGGCCAGGATATTTTCGGGTGTATCCAGATTTAATTTTACTCCTCCCGCTTCGGTTTTATGCAGGATATCAGGTGATAATATTTTTAATGCCACGGGGTAACCAATACGGGCCGCCGCCGCAACTGCCTCTTCCGGACCGGTGGCTATCTCTTCTTCAGTAACCGGTATGTCGTAAGTTTTTAGTATTTGCTTGGCTTCTTCTTCCGTTAGTTTTGCCGTTGGCGCAATTTTGGCCAATATAGTGGCTACATCTTCTTTTGCCTTTAAGGGAACAGGCGAAACGGATTTTTCTTGCAGGAATAACTGGCGGCGGGAGTTGTATTCAATTAAGTTACTAAGCGCTTTAACCGCTACTCCCATTTCTCTTGCCGCCGGCACAAATTGATCGTTTAAATAGCGTATTTGTTTTTGGCAAATATTTTCGTCGCCCCAAACAATATTTACTATTGTTTTTTCACTAGCTTTGGCTGCTTTAATGATTTGATTTAAGATATCTTCATTTACCCCCAGGTTATAAAAGCAAATGAGTAAAGCGTCTATATTGGGGTCTGCCGAAACAACGTGGGCACATTCATACAATAAACCCGGTTTGGGTACTATGGCGCTAGTTAAATCAACGGGATTAGCATAAGAAGCAAAATCAGGCAGTAAGTTTTTTATTTTTTCCTGGGTTTCTTCAGCTAAGGAAACCACTTCTAATCCGTATTCCGCGCATTTATCTGCCAGCAAAACGCCCGTTCCCCCTGAGGCAGACAAAATACCTACCCGGTTGCCCCGCGGTATTTTTCCTGCCGCTGTAATTAAAAGTAAAGCCGTTAGCTCATCAATGCTATCCACCCGGATAATTCCTTTTTGGCGAAAAAAAGCATCGTATACTCTGTCCGAACCCACCATGGCTCCGGTGTGGGAAGCTGCCGCCCGGGCTGCGGTTTCGTAACGGCCTGTTTTAATTAAGATAACCGGTTTTTCTTTTTCCAGCGCTTTTTCGGCGGCCTGGAAAAACAACGTACCGTCTTTAACTCCTTCCATATAACCACCAATTACCTTGGTATAGGCATCGTCAGCCATATAAGCTATAATTTCCGAAAACTCTATATCCGCTTCATTTCCGGTGCTGACAAAGTGGCTGAAACCTATCCGTTGCGCTTTAATTACCTCGTAAAGAATGCAGCCGAAACCTCCGCTTTGCGTTATAAAACCAAAATAATCCGGTATTAGAATATCTTCCGGGGCATCCATGAGGGGGAAGTCCGCCCATAAAGAATTGCGGGCACTAAAAATACCCATGCAGTTTGGGCCAAGAAGGCGAAATTTATATTTTTTAGTTAAGTCAGTCATTTCCTTTTGTAATTTTATCCCTTTACCTCCCACTTCTGCGAAGCCGGAAGTAAAAACTACCACTGCCTTAACCCCCTTTTGACCGCATTCTTCTAAGGCCTCTAAAACAGCAGACACTTCTACGGCAATTATTGCCATATCAACTTCCTCCGGAATTGCCTTTAAGGCTGAATAACACTTAAGGCCCCGCAATTCCTGGTAACGTGGGTTAACCGGGTATATTTTTCCTGGAAAATTATTTTTTTGTAAAGCAATTAAAGGTTGTCCGCTTGGCTTGGCAGGGTTTTGTGAGGCGCCAATAATGGCTATTGAACGGGGGTTAAAAAGAAAACGCAAGGAAGCTACTTTTTCCGCCAGGTTATTCGCCGGCATTATTCATTTCCTCCTATTACTTTATATGCTCGAATTTATATGCCCGAATTTGTAAAAGTATAATTTAAAACAATTTATTTAAAATAAACTATTTCTTTTGCAGCCAAGGTTAGATAAAAATACATTTTTCTTACTTAGATAACTAACTATTAATGTCTTTAATCACTTTTTCTATTTTTTCTTTTGATTCGGGAGCTAAATTTTTTACCCTGGCAAAATCTTCTTTGGCCTTTGAAACTTCGCCCAATCTAATATATACCAGACCGCGATTATAATAAGCGTCAGCGAAAGCCGGGTTAATTTCAATTGCTTGGGTAAAGTCAGCTATAGCTTCCGAAAGTAATTCTAAAAAAACAAAAGCAGTTCCGCGGTGAAGATATGCCTTGGCGTAAATTGGATTAAGCTCAATTGCTTTATTATAATCAAAAATAGCTTCCTCATAGCTTCCTAAGGAACTATAAATGTACCCCCGGTTAAGGTAAGCCTCTGGAAAATTAAGGTGATGGGTAATGGCCAAACTATAATCAAGCAAGGCCTTACTATAGGCACCTGATTTCATCCAAGCATTTCCCCGGTTAAAATATGTCCTGGCATCTTTTGGATTAATTTCAAGCGCCCGGTCGTAGCAAAAAATAGCTTCGTTAAGTTGGCCTGATTCTTCGTATGCAAATCCTTTATTACTATAAGTCTCCGCATATTTAGGATTTAACCCTAGGGCCAGATCGTAATACTTGATGGCTTCGGCAGGTGGGCTTAGTTTTCCTATATTAGTGTAAACACAAGCCATTAGACCATTTTTATCTAAAATGGTAAATCTTCTATTAAGCAATAAGGGGTTTTGATTGTCCTTTATTTCCCAGTATTCACCTACCTTTAAATATGTTTCTTCCAGGTCAAATGGCTCGCTAAAAATTGGCCCCACCGCTAAATCTACCATTACCATCCGGTTATCGGCCAATTTAAATAAACAAGCGTTATGGCCTGCTCCTACCGGTAATTTCCCCGGAACCACTATCTCGGTCACCCCAAGAGGCAAAACCAGGAAGTTAAGGGAAGTTTCTAATATATAAACTAAAATAGTATAACTAAGACACTGGGCTTGTTTGTACTTAACCACGGCCCCTAAATCAAAAAATTTCTCTTCCTCATTGGATTCAAATTCTTGCTTTATCATTATTCCAAGGTTTTTAACTACGATTTGCTCTATTTTAATAAGATTTTCTATGGACACCTGACCCAACGTATATCTTCTTTTCGTTAATTGCAAAACCTCGTCCCAAAGCTCTATAAATGGCTTCCCTTTTTCATCTTTCCAGTTATATACTATTTGTACCAGTTCCTGGGCTACGTTTTGGGGATAATTTAGTTCCTTTACTAGTTCTATAATTTTAACCGACGGTTTTTTGTTTTCTATTGTTTTCCCCCCTACAAGAAAGATTACAGTACAGTGTTTCGTAATTATCGCTTCAAT
>DMDI01000159.1 GCA_003445555.1 Desulfotomaculum sp.
TACCCCCAGCACGGTTCCGGGGGAAATCCCCGAACTAAAAGAGCGTACCCTGGCCACCCTGGCAAAACAGGCCAACCGTATATATGACGAAGCTCAAGCTTTTTTACGGGAAGGTAATTGGACCGGCTACGGGGAAAAGTTAAAACAGTTGAAAACAATACTCCAGGAAATGGCTGACAAAACCTAGCAGGTCTTTTTTCCCCAATTTATAATAAATTAATATTTGGTTGGCAAAAATGCAAATAATAAAAAGGTTAAAATATATTTTGTCAGTTAAACAGGAAGTATAGCATCCAACAAACATTAAAAGAGTATCGTACCATTGAAGTTGGAAGTTGGACATTAGAAGACTAGAGCTAGATGATAGTATAATCTTCTAATCTCCAATCTCTAACCTCTAAAAGGAGGGTTTTAGTGCCGTATGGAACCAAAAAAAATTAAAACTATTGGTCTGCTTACGGGTGGTGGTGATGCGCCAGGCCTTAACGCTATTATCCGGGCGATTGTAAAAGTAGCCGTTGGAGAATATAAACTTAGGGTGATTGGTTTTTTAAATGGGTTTGGGGGTTTAATTAAAAACCAGGCCCGGGAATTAACTCTAGACGACGTAGTGGGCATCTTGCCGCGGGGAGGAACAATTTTAGGAACCACCAACCGGGACAGTCCTTTTCACTACCCGGTAATAAAAGAAGGAAAAAATGTTTTTGTTGACGTTTCTGACCGGGTTTTTGAAAATATAGCTATTCAAGAAGTGGATGCTTTAATTGTCATTGGAGGAGACGGCAGCCTGGCTGTGGCTAAGGGTTTGTACCAAAAGGGATTACTCGTGGTAGGCGTTCCAAAAACTATTGATAACGATTTAAAGGATACCGACCAAACCTTTGGTTTTGATACCGCCCTATTTACGGCCACCGAAGCTTTAGATAAACTGCACACCACTGCCGAATCACACCACCGGGTAATGGTTCTGGAAGTAATGGGTCGTTATGCCGGCTGGATTGCTCTTTTTGCCGGCCTGGCCGGAGGGGCGGATGTAATTTTAATTCCGGAAATCTCTTACGATATAAAAAAAGTAACAGATAAAATTAACCAGCGGGAACAGGACGGTAAAAAATTTAGTATTGTGGTAGTTGCTGAAGCCGCAAAACCGCTGGGAGGAGAAATTGTGGTAAAGAGAAAGGTAGAAGATAGTTTTGACCCCATCCGGTTAGGGGGCATTGGAAACATGGTAGGAGAACAAATAGAAGCAGCCACCGGCAAGGAAACCCGGGTTACGGTATTGGGCCATCTGCAAAGAGGCGGTTCACCCACTGCCTTTGACCGGATTTTGGCCATTCGTTACGGAATAAAAGCCGTAAATATGGTTATGGAGGGGCGTTTTGGCGAAATGGTTTGTCTTAAAGGGAACAATATTTCTTCTGTTCCCTTTGCCAAATCTGCCGGAGACAGACATCAAATTCCTTTAAATTGTGATTTGCTGCTGGCTGCCCGTCAGCTAGGCGTTTGTTTGGGTGATTAAAAATGAAAATTGCTTTCTTTTCGGATAGCTATCGTCCTTACACCAGCGGGGTGGTTATATCACTTGAAACATTCAAAAAAGAACTAACCGCTTTAGGCCATAATATCCATCTTTTTGTCCCTAGTTATCCAAATTATCGGGACAAGGAAGAAAATATATTTCGATTTAAGGCCTTTCCGGCCCCTACTAATCCGGACTTTACTATCGCCCTGCCTCTATCCCGGCGCGCAAAGTCAGTTATCCGAAGCTTCCAGCCCGATATAATTCATGTCCACTCTCCTTTCATGTTAGGTAAATTAGGGGCAAGTTATGCCCGGCAACTCAACGTTCCTCTTGTCTTTACTTTTCACACCCTTTATGAAGAGTACGTTCATTATGTTCCCTTGGCGCCAAAAATCGCTAAAAATACCACCCGGTATTTTTGCCGTAATTTTTGTAACAAATGCGACTTAATAATTGTGCCTACAACAGAAATTGGTAATTACTTAAAGGGTTTAGGGGTGACCATCCCGGTAAAAAAAGTTCCGACAGGCCTAAATATGGAAGAATTTACCCAAATAAAGACCAACGGTTCCTGGCTAAGAAAAAGCTATGATCTTGGGGCAGAAGAAAAGGTTCTTTTATTTGTAGGGCGTTTAGGTCAAGAAAAAAACTTACCCTTTCTACTCCATGCTTATAAAGAGGTGCAAGAAGAATTTCCGCTTACCAGTTTAGTTTTAGTAGGAGGGGGACCAGAAGAAAAAAACCTGAAGTACTTAGCTAAGCAGTTGGGAATTGCCTCAAAACTGGTTTTTACGGGAGCGTTACCTAAAGAAAAGGTTATTGAATGTTATTATGCCGCCGATTTATTTGTTTTTGCCTCAGTAACTGAAACACAAGGTTTAGTATTGCCTGAAGCCAAAGCCGCCGGTTTGCCCATTATTGCCTTGTCGGCTTATGGAGTCAAAGAGATGGTGGTCGATGGGGAAGACGGGTTTTTAATTACGCCAAGACTCAACCGGGAAAAGGAGACTATAGCCGAGTTTGCCGCCAAAATAAAACTAGTCTTGGGACAGGATGAATTGAGGAACATATTATGTAAACAAGCAAAAATTAACGCCGCCCAATACTCAATTCGAAACTGTGCTTTAAGCCTGGAGGAAGGATATAAATTGGCCCAGGAAATAAAAATAAAAAAGATGTCCGGAACATAAAAAGGGTTAAAATTGTCGCGGCTGGAATTAGAGTTATCGAGTGACTAGAGAAATTATTAATGCTCCAAATCCAAGTATTATTGTGATCATGGTAGTTATGAACCAAATTCTTATGCTTTCAATTTTAGAATCGATTTTGTCAATTTTTGAGTTAAACTCGTTTCTTAAATTTATCTCTAGTGTATCGATTCTTTGCATCAAGTAATAAAAACCGGGAGGTAAATCAGAATATAAGTCTTTTTTATCAGCTGCTTCAGATGTTTCAGACATTATAGAATAGAACCTCCTTTTAAATATATTTTATCATAAATATGGTTGGTTTTAAAGTTTTCATTTAATATTTGGTCTTAAGAAGAAGAATGGTTGAGGTTGAATTTAAGAAGAGAGGAGAAAATAGTTAACATAATATTTATTATAGGAACCTCTATCTCTAGTCCAATATCAAGTATTATGTAAACATTTCCAGGGATGACGTATATAGCAATCAGGCAGGGATTGCTTTTTTCGGTTAAACTGTTAAACTAATGAGAGTTATAGCCGCGACGCAATCTTAGATCCTTACTTACCCGCTTGTGCCGCCTGGCTGTCCTGCAGACGCAGTCAAGTTGGCACGGCAGACAGGTTTTATTTTAATAAGGAGTTCTTTATGGATGTATACGCTCTGGTAGGTCCTAGTGGTACCGGAAAAAGCCACCGTGCCCTGCAGGTGGCTCATAAATACGAAGCAGAATTAATTATTGATGATGGATTACTGATTAAGGGTGACCGTATTTTAGCCGGCTTATCGGCAAAACGGCAAGCTACCCGTCTGGCCGCCATTAGAACGTCTTTATTCTTGGACCCCCAGCAGGCGCGCCAAGTTAACCTTGCCATTCAAAGTCTAAATCCACAAAAATTACTTATTTTAGGTACTTCGGTTGGCATGGTGGAAAAAATAATTGAGCAACTGGCGCTCCCCTCTCCTATAAAGAAAATTATTAAAATTGAAGATGAGGCTTCCTTAAAAGAAATACGGAAAGCCCGCCAGACAAGGAATCAGTTTAGTAAGCATGTTATTCCGGCTCCGGTAGTGGAAGTTAAAAAAGCCTTTCCCGGCACAATTATTGACCCCATAAAGGTTTTTTTACATCATAAGGACGCTAAACATAGGGAGGTTAAAATTGAAAAACAGGTAAAGCAGAAATGGCAGGAACAAGCAGTAGTTCGCCCTACCTTTACCTTTTACGGAAAATTAACTATTGAAAGACACGCTTTAGAAGATATTGTTCGCTACGCCGCCAAAGAACTAAAAGAACTCCGGGAAGAGGTTAAGAATGCGGGAAAAATAAGTATCCTTAACGAGGATAACGGCAGTATTACTATAGAACTTTTCCCTACCCTGTTTTATGGTCATAACTTGACCGAGGTCAGCCATACCCTTCAGCAAGTGATAATAAATAGAGTTGAGGAAATGACCGGCTTGCTGGTTAAGGCTGTTAACATATACGTAAAAGAAATCAGTCTTGAGCACCTACGAAAAGAAGATTTTACAATTCCACCTATCAATCTTTAAATAAATATAAGAAACTATCGAAAAAGCTCAGACCCTCTTCTTTAAAAGAAGAGGGTCTGAGCGAAGATCAATAAAAGAGTTTTTATACCATTTTTAAAATATTACCCCTCAACTTGTCAATAACTGGTGGCAAAATTATGATATCCAATCCTGGTAATTACCGGCAGGGTACGAATCCACCTATCGGTAGCAATTTCAGGGTTATAAAAAAAGATTGCTCCATTGGAAGGATCGTTCCCCCTTATCGCCTCAAGGGCTGCTTGATAGGCTGTTTCATCCGGTTCTAAATTTATGGTCCCATCCTCTACCGGTGAAAATTGGTAAGTACGACTATTGTTCTGCCAAATCACTTCCGGAATTGTATCTGGAAACAGACCACTTTTTACACGGTTAAGGACCACCGCACCAACGGCTACTTGCCCTAAAAAGCTTTCCCCCCGCGCTTCGGCGTAAATTATTTTGGCCAGTAATCTGAAGTCCTCGGGCGAAATGGTGGACGGTAAAAAAGTAGATAAATCTTTTTCTTCATCAGCCAGTACCAAAATCTCACCCGGGTAAATTAAATCACTC
>DMDI01000042.1:0-4402 GCA_003445555.1 Desulfotomaculum sp.
TTTCACAAACTTGGGGGCTTGTCCCTCAAGCAAACCAAGTAAATCATGAATTACCAAAATCTGCCCATCGCAGTCCGCTCCTGCCCCAATTCCAATGGTAGGAATAGCTAATTTTTCAGTCAAATAGCGGGCCAACGCAGCCGGGATACATTCTAAAACCAAAGCAAAAACCCCGGCCTCTTGAAGAGCACGGGCATCATAAACGAGCTTCCTGGCGGCAGCTTCTTCTTTGCCCTGGACTTTATAGCCGCCTAACTGGTAAATTGACTGGGGGGTAAGGCCCAAATGACCCATAACCGGAATCCCAGCCGCCGTAAGCACCCGAATCACCGGTACAACTTCTTGTCCTCCTTCTAACTTAACGGCCTGGGCCCCGCCTTCTTGCAAGACACGACCGGCATTTTTTATGCTTTGCTCAAGAGAGCAGTGATAAGAAAGAAAGGGCAAGTCACCAATTACCATGGCCCTGTTTACCCCCCGGCATACCGCTTTAAGGTGATGAATCATATCATCCATAGTTACCGGAATAGTAGAATTGTAACCCAGCATTACATTACCCAAGGAATCGCCAACTAAAATAGCATCTATTCCGGCGGCGTCTGTAAGTCTGGCCATTGCGTAATCATAGGCCGTAAGCATAGTAATTGGTTGGCCTTCTTTTTTAGCCTGCCTAAAATAGGCCGTAGTTACTTGCCTATTCAAAAATACATCCCCCTTTTTTTTAAGACGACCATTGTAGGGGCGTTAAATTTAACGCCCCTACTTGTTTTTTAATCTTTCTAAAACACGCGGCTGAATTCTTCCGGTGGTAAAAATTGTCTTTAATCTTGCCGCCTGCTCAGCGCTAAGACTCCCCTTTTCCCGGGCAACAGAAATGATGTATAGCCCTAGAGCACAGTAAAGACCCACTTCCTCCTGGGTTACTTTTTGTGTTAAAGCATTTAAATGACTTTCAATAGTTTTTTCGTCGCCTCTATCTACCGGCCCGGTAAGAGCTAAGATGGGACCATTTTGTTTAATGTTATCAAGCGTACCCTGAATAAGGGGCAACAAGGCTTGAAAAGCTTCTTTTCTTGATAAGCCAAAACTTTGGTATAATCCCGTACTAAAATAAGTCAGGCCCACTAAATAGTTTGAAATTATGCAGGCCGCGGTATGGTAAAGAGGCTTATCTTTAGCCTGAATAAAGAAAAAACGCGTAACTAAATCAGAAACTAAGGCGGCTACTACCGGTAAAGCTTCGGCATCTCCTTCCAGGGCAAAATAAGAACCGGGTAAATTCTTAAGGGCTGTTTCTACATCAGCTACCGATTGAATTGGGTGCATGGATACGGCAAAGGCCCCTGCTTTCCGTACCCCATGTAATTCGCCGGCCTCACAAACACCACTGGTATGAATAACTATTTGGCCCCGGTGAAAACCTCCTTTCTCAGCTACCCTTTGGGCCACCTGAGCAATCTCACGGTCAGGAGTAGTAATAAAAACTAGCTCTGCTTGAGACGTTATTTTTTCTGGTTTATCCACGGCTTGACAATTTAATTTTTCAGCTAATTTTTGAGCCGAAACAAGGCTTTTACTCGCCACCCCAACTAGCGGATAATTTTTTTCTTTTAAAAGACAGGCTAAGGCACTGCCTACCTTACCACACCCTATTAAGACAAATGAAGGTTTTAACATTTACTTTTATTTCCTTAAAACTCAAAATTTTTAGGCTATTTTAAAATTTACAATTTTCTGAATGCATATTACATAAAAAAACTTACGGTTACCCGTAAGCATTCCATTGACCAAAAAACCGTCTTGTTCCGTTTGGCTCCAAGCGGATAACTCTCGTATTATTCTTTTTAATAATTAGTTATTCTTGAGGTATACTTCTTTGTTGATTTTATCCTCGAAAAAATTTTAACACAAGACTTTTTGCTTGGCAACATTTTTTATTAATTTATTTTTGTTTACGGTTAAAGGAGTACGATTTTCAATAAAACCGGGTCTCCCCTTTTAACGGCATAAATATAGTTTAGCCGCCGTTGCCCAATTCAACCAGTATTACGTCTACCCCAATTTTAACAATCTTTTCCCAGGGTACAATTATCTCCTCTTCCCGGCCAAAAAATCCCCTAAAAAAATGGCTTTGTCCGGGCAAAATTAATGCGCTTAGGTAACCTTTGGTCAAGTCAAGGTCAATATCTTTTACCGGTCCCAAACGCCGTCCATCAACGATATTAATTACTTCACGCACCCGTAAATCAGAAATTTTGATCATTTTACCCGCACCCCCCTCGTACATATTTATGTTAAAAAGAAGGCTGGATAGACCATAATAAATAATTAGGGGCGTTAAATTTAACGCCCCTACAAAATGATTAATGATGATGTGGCTTTTTTTACTTTAGCTCTTCCACCGGGCTACGGCCTGACGGATTAATTCCAAGGACTTAAAGCGAAATTCAACCTGGGTTTTTTGAGTCTTTTTAATTAGCGATGCTTTATCCTTTGCCTCAGCCGGCGTTTTTTCCTTTGCTTCCGCCGGTAGTGGCGCCCAAGCGGTTATTGTTTGAGGTGTATCCAAACGAAAGGCCGGCTCTGTTTCCTTTGCCTTTGACGGTGATTTTGTGGCTTTAACAACCCCTACCGGGTCAGTTAAACATAAAGGAGGGAATAAAACACACCACCAATTATCCCCTTTTCCCTGACCAATGACCACCCGGACTGTTTCATAACGGCCGGCCGGTAAGGTTATTTCCCGGGTTGAAACATTAGTCATACTAGCTACCTTATAGTTGTATTTCCGGGGCGGGAAAAAATATCTTCCCATTTCTACCCTTGCCGGATAATTTTTACCTTCGTTACTTATTTGTTGTCTCGTTAAATCGTGGATACGCTTTAAATTTACCCGGGCAACTTTTTTTGCCGTAGTTATATCTTTTACCCCGGTAAATTTATCAGACATATCTTTAATAATTACGTCGCGCACCTGATATTTTAAGGCCTGGTCAACCACGCTGTTACTGTTGGCAATTACGTGAAAGCGAATCAAGCCGGGGTAAAAACAGGTCTGGTCATTTTGCCGGTGTAACCAAAAACCACCCAGTCCCAATCCTAAGGCTAATAAGCCTGCCAGCCCTATCACCGTATATTTTCGATATTTTTGCGTTTTTTCGTTTTTATTAATCATGAGCCCCTGTCCCTTCTTAATTAAGATACTTTTCAAAGCACTTTTAACGTTAGTTTTCCCATGGTTTTGCTTTTTCAAACCTGGTATTCACAGGTACTTACGGATATGATTTAAGGCGGCTTTTTCCAGACGGGAAACCTGGGCTTGGGAAATTCCAATCTCTTCGGCTACTTCCATTTGTGTCTTACCCGCGTAAAAGCGCAAATTAAGAATAAGTTTTTCCCGGTTACTCAATTTGCGCAAGGCATCTTGAATGGCTATATTTTCCAACCAGTATAAGTCCTGGCTTTTTTCATCGTTTATTTGATCCATTATGTAAATAGGATCGCCATCGTCATGGTAAACAGGCTCAAAAAGAGAAATAGGATCCTGGATGGCATCCAAAGCAAAAACAATCTCTTCCCTGGGCATTTTTAACTCGCGGGCAATTTCGTTAATTGAAGGTTCCCGGGAATACCGGTTAACCAGGTTATCCCTGACTTGTAGGGCTTTATAAGCTGTATCCCGCAAGGAACGGCTAACCCGGACAGAATTATTATCCCGTAAATAACGCCGGATTTCGCCAATAATCATGGGGACGGCATAAGTAGAAAATTTTACGTTTTGGGATAAATCAAAATTATCAATTGCTTTTATTAAACCAATACAACCAACTTGAAATAAATCATCCACATATTCCCCCCGGTTGCCAAAACGCTGAATAACGCTTAGTACCAGGCGAAGGTTTCCGCTAATAAGGCCTGTCCGGGCAGAAAGATCTCCCTGCTGCATCGCTTCGAACAACTGACGCTTTTGGTTTTCGGTAAGTACCGGGAGTTTTGATGTATTTACCCCGCATATTTCTACCTTATTCACCAACATCGTTGTTCCTTCACTCCTAATTTTTATAATCTTTTTTAGCTTATTTTCAGTATTGCCTCAATTTCATTATTGCCTTAATAACATAGTTTTATTCTTTTCCCATAAAACAACTAAAAAGGTTAAAAATAAAAAAAACCCCTTGGTTAACCAAGGGGAAACAAAAAATAGAATGCTATATGACTAGGCTAAAGGTAAGCCTTTCCTTTTTGAAGTTGGAAATTGGAGGTTGGAGGTTAGAACCTTTCCGTCTGTCTGCCAGGCTGATAAGTTATTTATCATATAACTGATATCGTGCTTGTCAGCCTGACGGACAGGTTGATTCCAACTTCTAACTTCCAACTTCTATCTTCCAACTTCCAACTTCCA
>DMDI01000042.1:4539-5386 GCA_003445555.1 Desulfotomaculum sp.
GGCGTTAAATTTAACGCCCTTACCAACGGCATAGCCGTTATAAACTTTGCACTTTAACTTACTTATGTTATTCCATCCGAAGCATCTCTCTTCTCAAACGAAAGATAATCCTTTTTTCCAACCGGGAAATATAAGACTGCGAGATACCCAGCAAGTCAGCTACTTCCTTTTGGGTTTTTTCGGTATTGTTATTTAAGCCGTAACGTAACTCCATAATCATACGCTCACGTTTGTTAAGTTTTTGCAGGGCCAGAAAAAGAATTTTTTTATCTACCTCTTCCTCTAAGCTTTTATAGGTAAGATCGTTTTCAGTGCCTAAAACATCAGAAAAAAGCAATTCGTTCCCGTCCCAATCAATACTTAAGGGCTCGTCAAAAGAAACTTCTAGACGGGTCTTGTTATTACGGCGTAAGTACATTAAAATTTCATTTTCAATGCAGCGGGAGGCATAAGTGGCCAATTTAATTTTTTTGACGGGGTCAAAGGAATTAACCGCCTTAATTAAACCAATGGTACCGATAGAAATTAAATCTTCAACATCTACTCCGGTATTTTCAAATTTTCGGGCAATATAAACCACCAGCCTTAGGTTGCGTTCAATTAAAACAGTCCGGACAGCTCCCTCGCCGGCTTCAAGTTTGTTAATTAGATAAGATTCCTCCTCAACAGTAAGGGGAGGGGGCAAAGTCTCACTGCTTCCAATATAATAAACTTCGCGTTGCTGCCCCAGCCACTGTAAAACCTTAACTATCGTTAGCCGAACAAGTAATTTGAACCGCCACCATTTCATTTTCATTTTTAATCACTCCAATATTAAAATTATAAAATATTAAAATTATAAATTTAA
>DMDI01000056.1:0-336 GCA_003445555.1 Desulfotomaculum sp.
TTACTGCTTTAGGCCGGATAGCCTTAAGTTCTTGTGCAATTCCCGTACCGGCAATGGAACCGGAAAAAGAAAAGTATATCTGGCAGCAGATAAGAGAAAACAATTTAGAAGAAAAACACCGGGTGATAAAAATAGAAGCCGCCATGACGCTTAAAATAATGGAAATATATGGTTTAAAAGTAACCACGATGGGCCGGAGTATAGACCAGGACCGCGAGTTTTTTATGGCGGCCGGGGCAGCAGGAATCTATGCGGCCCAGCAATATTTGAAAGAAAGCAAGGCGAAAAAATGAGGGTAACGTTAACGGCTAATGCCAGCGGGGCGGGTTTTGGCGC
>DMDI01000056.1:414-3125 GCA_003445555.1 Desulfotomaculum sp.
TGCGTATGTGATATGTCCACCAGTTTAGAAGCAGCCCTGGATGCCGGAGCCATAGCTGTTTTTGGGGCCAGCCCCGATGATGCCCGGCCTCCGGTACCTGTTGACCCCTTTAAGGTAGGGGTAAGGGCTGGCGATTACGCTCGAGAGACAGCAAAAAAAATTATTTTAATTGCCGAACCAAGAACAGGACCGGCTGCAAAACGATGGGAACGGGTCCAAGGGGTTTATCAGGGAATTAACTCTACCGGAGCAAAAATAGAAAAAATAATTCCTAATTTAGGTAAAGAAATAGTAAACTTGTGTTCCTTAAACAAACGGGTGGTAATTGCCGTAACAAATTCAGGCGGAGTAGCCTTTGACGCTGCTCTCACCGCAGGAGCGCCGGTTGTATGCACGGGAACAATTGCCCGAACCACCTTTAAAAAGGGAATCAAACCGGCTCAGGCCGCCGCAAGGCGCGCCCTTGAGTTAGCGCAGCAAATAAATGCCGGGATTACCGTAGTAGCAGCCAGCAGTAATTCATTAGAGGATGTCCTGGCGGCAGAATATATTTATAACCTTATCCTTCAAAAGGTAAATAAAGGATAGGAAAAAAATTGATTTGCCGGTATTAACCTATGTACTGGTTAATCTTAGTGGTATAAATATAAATAAGTATATCATGATATTATATCCTGGTATAATAATATTTTCCATGGGGAAAAATAACGTAGGGACTATAAAAATTTACCTGGGATGATTTTGATAAAAAATAGATATATTTTTAATAAAAAGGAGGAAATGAAATATATCATGAGATATTCTTCCTAAAGAAGGTAGCAGATGTTTTTTTGGTTCTTTAAAGTAGTTGCGTTTACTTCCTCTTGTTAAGTATGATTTAATCGTTATTAGCACTCAATTGAATAGAGTGCTAATAAAAAATAAAAGCCGAGGTATTAAGTAATAATTAAATTGTTAAGGAGGGATTGTAGTGATTAGACCATTGGGTGAACGCGTTGTGGTGAAACCGCTTCCCAGTGAAGAGGTTACTAAAGGGGGTATCGTACTTCCGGATACCGCGAAAGAAAAACCACAGGAAGGTGAGGTTATTGCCGTAGGACCGGGAAGACTGCTGGATAACGGCACCCGGGTAACTATTGATTTGAAAGTAGGCGATAAAGTCTTGTTTTCAAAATACGCAGGCAACGAAGTTAAACTAGATGACGTAGAATACTTAATCATGCGGGAATCTGATATATTGGGTGTTATTGAAAAATAAAAAGGGGGTAGAAATAATTGGCTGGTAAAGAAATTGTTTTTCGCGAAGACGCCAGACGTGCTTTAGAACGGGGAGTTAACGCCCTGGCAGATGCGGTACGGGTAACTTTGGGACCTAAGGGCCGTAATGTGGTACTTGAAAGAAAATTTGGTTCTCCAATGATTATTAATGACGGGGTAACTATTGCCCGGGAAATTGAATTAGCCGATCCTTTGGAAAATATGGGCGCCCAGTTAGTAAAAGAAGTAGCTACAAAAACAAACGACATTGCCGGTGATGGTACCACTACCGCAGCTTTGTTGGCCCAGGCCATTGTACGGGAAGGCATGAAAAACGTTGCCGCTGGAGCCAATCCTATGATTATAAAACATGGGATTGAAAAAGCGGTAGAAAAAGCAATTGAGGCTATGAAAAATGCCTCTAAAAATATAGAAAGTAAAGAAGCAATTTCTCAAGTAGCTTCTATTTCCGCCAATGATCGGTCAATTGGCGCCTTAGTGGCCGACGCAATGGAGAAAGTAGGTAAGGACGGAGTCATAACGGTAGAAGAGTCAAAGGGCATTGGCACGACTCTGGAAGTGGTAGAAGGAATGAACTTTGACCGCGGTTACATTTCCCCTTACATGATTACCGACACTGAAAAAATGGAAGCAAATTTAAATGAACCTTATATTCTTATCACCGACAAAAAAATTAGTGCGGTATCCGATTTGCTGCCGGTTTTAGAAAAAGTAGTCCAATCCGGAAAGCCGCTCTTAATAATTGCCGAAGTCGTGGAAGGCGAAGCCCTCGCGACCTTAGTTTTGAATAAACTACGGGGTACCCTTTCTTGCGTATCCGTAAAGGCTCCCGGATTTGGCGACCGGCGAAAGGCTATGCTTGAAGATATTGCCATTCTTACTGATGGTGCAGTAATTACTGAAGAACTTGGTCTTAAACTGGATAAAGCTACGGTAGACATGCTGGGCAAAGCAAAAAGCATCCGGGTTAAAAAAGAAGAGACCATTATCATTGGTGGAGCAGGCGATCAGGATAAAATTAGCGCGCGCGTATCCCAAATTAAAAGGCAAATTGATGAGACTACCTCTGAATTTGACCGGGAAAAACTGCAAGAGCGTCTGGCAAAGCTAGCCGGTGGCGTAGCTGTAATTCAGGTAGGAGCAGCTACCGAAACAGAAATGAAGGAAAAGAAACTTCGGCTTGAAGACGCGCTTAATGCTACCCGGGCAGCAGTTGAAGAAGGCATTGTTTCTGGCGGCGGGGTAGCTTACATAGATGCTTCCAAGGCTTTAGAGGGTATTGTGATTGAAAATGGCGATGAAAAAACAGGCGTGGAAATTATTCGCCGGGCGCTGGAAGAGCCGGTACGGCAAATTGCTAACAATGCCGGGGTAGAAGGTTCAGTGGTGGTAGAAAAAGTCAAAACTTCACCCGCCGGTATTGGCTTTAACGC
>DMDI01000056.1:3206-3627 GCA_003445555.1 Desulfotomaculum sp.
CCCGCCGGTATTGGCTTTAACGCCTTAAATGGTGAATACGTTAATATGATTGAGGCGGGAATTGTTGACCCGACAAAAGTAACCCGGACAGCTTTACAAAACGCAGCTTCCATTGCGGCTATGATTCTTACTACCGAAACATTAGTAGCTGAAAAACCAGAAAAAGAAATGGCTGGTATGGCTGGCATGGGTGGTATGGGAGGCATGGGTGGTATGGGAGGCGGCATGCCCCCGATGTAATAATATAGAAGAAAAAACCCTTGGGCTAGAAAAACCCCAGGGGTTTTTACTTTTTTTACGGGTAAGATAAATTACGTTTTATGTCTTTTGTTATATTGAAATATTTCAGATACCGGGTTAAAATATAAAGGTATAAATGATTGGCTGGTGTAGCTCAGCGGTAGAGCAGCGCACTCGTAAT
>DMDI01000090.1 GCA_003445555.1 Desulfotomaculum sp.
TTTTCTCCAAAATTTATTCGAAAAATAAAAAGTTGGGACACATGTCTGTCAAGGGGACACATCTGTCAAGGGGACAGGTACATTGACATGGACATACAAGAAGCAGAAGAAGAATAAAATGTTGAAGAACCCAAAAAAATTTTTATGGCTGTGCCCTTTCTTAGCTAAAGCCAGGCATCGCCAGTACAGTAGCCAGGCAAGTAGGGGCGTTAAATTTAACGCCCCTACGGCGGAGGTTTAAACAGGTTAAAGTGGAAACGGTCCTTCCTCCTTGTGTTGATGCCTGCCCGGTCAAGACTGACGTCCGGGGTTATTTGTCGGCGATTGCCGAAAGAGATTATCTTAAGGCTTATTCTTTAATTAAAGAGCATAATCCTTTTCCTGCTGTTTGTGCCTGGATATGCCCGCATCCTTGCGAAAGTTCTTGCCGCCGGGGCACGGTGGACGAGCCTTTGGCCATAAGAGATTTAAAACGTTTTGCGGTGGAAAAGGGGCGGGAAGCATGGAAAAGCCTTAAAAGTAGGCCAAAAAAGATCAGCCCTTCTTACCTCGTAAGCCAAAAGGCGGCGGTTATTGGCGCCGGTCCGGCCGGACTTACCGCGGCTTTTGATTTAGCCTGTAAAGGATACCTTGTTACCGTATACGAAAAATGTCCTGCTCCAGGAGGACAATTTTTTTCTTCCTTACCTGCTTACCGCCTTCCCGCGGCTGCTTTATCCCAGGACTTAGAGGATATTTTGGCTTGCGGGATGGAAATTAAAACCGGGGTTGAAATTGGAAAAGACCTAAGTTTTCAGGAGCTTTACGCTAATTACCAGGCCTTGGTGATCAGCGTGGGGCTTTCCATGAGCCGCAAACTAATACTTCCGGAATTTGACCACCCTGAAGTGTGGCTGGCTTTACCTTTTCTGCAGGCCGTTAAACAAGGAAAACTGCCCAAGGTAAATAAAAATGTCTTGGTAATTGGCGGGGGAGGGGTGGCTCTAGATGTAGCCCGGACAGCCATTAGAATTGGCGCGGAAAAGGTATCCCTGGTTTGTCTGGAGAAACAGGAGGAAATGGTGGCCCCGGCCGAAGAAATTGAAGAAGCTTTAAAGGAAGGAGTCCAAATTATCCCGGGGTACGGGCCTAAAAAAATTCTGTTTGCCGGGGCTAAAATTACCGGCTTAGAAATAAAAAAAGTCCATTCAATTTACGATCAAGACGGTAATTTTAATCCGGTCTTTTTTGAGGATAAAACAAATGTTGTTTCTGGCGCAAACATTATTTTGGCCATCGGCCAAACTACAAACTTATCTTTTTTAGAAGATAGCCCCATAAAGTTAAATGAAAACGGTTGGCTCACGGCTGATAAAAACACTCTGGCCACTAGTCTGGCGGGTGTTTTTGCCTGCGGGGAAGTAATTACCGGGGCCGGAGCGGCTGTTTCGGCCATTGCCAGCGGTCACCGGGCGGCAGACGCGGTACATTCTTATTTACAGCACCATTCCTTTTCTTTTAACCTCGACCAAAAAATAAAGGTAATTGGGAGTTTACCCCCAGAAACAATAAAACTTATTCCCTCTTTTCCCCGGCAGAAAATTTGGTCTTTTGATACCGGTGGAAAATATGTTTATCAGGCAAGAGCGGCTGTTATTGAAGCCCGCCGCTGTTTAAGTTGTGGCCTGGGGGCAGAAGTAATTAGCGCGCAATGTTCTTTATGTATTAACTGCCTGCGCGTTTGCCCTTATCACGCGCCTATAGTACAAAGCCAGTTACAAATACCGTCAGAAAAATGCCTGTCCTGTGGTCTTTGTGCTTCCGTTTGTCCAAGTAAAGCAATTACCTTAAAAAACCTTCCGGAAAATGAAGTTTTAGCTCTTTTGCAGCCGCTACCACAGGCCCGGCAGGCCCAAGACCCAGCCCTGGCTATTTTTATTTGCCGTCACGCTTCGGCCGAAGCTAATTTACCGTTAGATTTTAAATCAAGGCCCGGTTTTGAAAACGCTTGTTTAATAAAACTGCCTTGTATTGGGGCCTTAAAGGTGTTTTGGCTGCTGGCCGCCATCGAAAACGGTTTTGCCGGAGTGGTTGTAATTAGCTGCTCTAAGTCCACTTGTCAACATTCAGGCGGCTTAAATCTGGCTGAAAATCAGGTATAACGGGCTAAAGAAATATATACTACCGCGGGCATAAATCCGGCGCGGCTTTATTTTTTATCTTCCGAAGAGGCGGCCCTTACGATAAAGTTAAATGTTTTTGCTGAGCAGTTAAAATCACTTGGGCTAAAACATCAGCCAACAAACGCCCCGCCGCTACCGCCTCTGACGTAGAGTTATTTACATTCCCTATTTCCACTATTAATATGCCCGGGTGTAAAAATTGGTTATACCTGCCTTCTTTAACTTCTACGCCAAGACATAAGCCGGGGTATTTATCCTCTATTTCCCGGGTTAATGTTTTAGCCAACTCGTAATTTTGATGCCAGGTTGGAAAAGGGGCCCGGGCGTCAGAACCAACCACAAAAAAAAGAGGGGCTACTTCCTGACCGTTAACTTTAACCAGGCTGTTTTTACGGTTTTTTTTAATGTCCCGGTGAACATCAAGAAGTAAAACCAGCTCAGGATATCCGGCTATTAACCCTCTTACGGTTTCTTCTGATTTTAAGTAAGCCATATTATATTTTTCATCGTGTATTTTATCTACGTGGATTGTTTTAATAGCGTATTTACCTTCCAGTTCCTCCTTAATGGCCGCCCCTACGGTTACCACCCCCCCGTGTTGTTCGTCCAGGCGCTCTTTTCCGTCAGTACGGGCATAAGTTTCACCCGTATGGGTATGATAGACGGCCACTAGAGTATCCTGGGATAAAGGGAGGGAAGCAGGAAGTTTTAGTTCTGTTTCTGGCTCAGGATTTGGGTTAGCCATTACCGGAGCAACCTGATTTGTCTTTAACAGAGCCAAAAACGGTATTTGTGCTTTTAAAAAAGAATTTAAATCTTGCCTGTCCACGTAAAAAGGTTTTAAAGTATGGGCTACCATAATTTGTACGGGGGTTTTTATCCGGTTGCGGCCCTGGCTCCGCTCAACTAATGCCATAGCCGGTATGACCGTGGTTAAAATATTTCTGGCGTTGTTTTTATTACGGAACAAAAATTCATAGATACCGCCAGGTTCGCATACGGTCAAGGACCAGGAGGCAAATAGGCGGTAATTGGCAATGATAAATATAAAAGCCCCTAAAAATATTATTGTACTTAAAGTTAGCCTGCGGCGGTAACTTTTATCCCAAAAAAAACGGTGACAGTGAAAAGT
>DMDI01000236.1 GCA_003445555.1 Desulfotomaculum sp.
CTTGCGCCAGTTGGGATATGTTTTGCGACTACGTGGAAAGAGGCAACCTGTTTCGAAAAACTGTCCTGGAACTTCCAATGGAGGTTGGAAGTTAGAAGTTGGAGGTTAGAAGTTAGAGGTTGGATTAAAACTCTAACCTCTAACTTCTAACCTCCAAAAGGGAGTTAAAGGTAATATGAGACATATAAAACAACCATCAGATCTTATTCTTTTTCTTACCGTGCTTATACTTTTAAGTATAGGAATTGTGATGGTATTTAGTGCCAGTTGTTATTACGCTATGTTTCCCCCTTTTAATAATCCCTACTACTTTTTTACCCGCCAGCTAATTTACGCCGGCTTGGGTTTATTTACCCTGTTTTTTTTCTGGCGTTATTATAATTACCAGCACCTTAAAAAATGGTCTGGTTGCTTATTAATTACCGCCCTTATTCTTTTGACGGCCGTTTTAATTCCTGGCCTTGGGGTGGAAAAACTCGGCGCGCAGCGCTGGTTAAAAATGGGCTCCTTAAGTTTTCAACCTTCTGAATTGGCCAAACTTTGTTTGGTAATTTTTACGGCTTACGGCTTATCCCGTTACCCGGAAAAGGTGTTTAATTTTTGGCGGGGGATTTTGCCTTACCTATTAATTTTAGGCCTTGCCGCCGGCTTAATTATGAAACAGCCCGATTTAGGCACCACCGTAACCCTGGCCGGAACAATCTTTATTATGCTCTTTGTAGCGGGAGCGAGAATTAAACACCTGGCGGCCCTAGCCACCCTGGGAATAGGAACAGTTGCGCTGGCCATATGGCAGGAGCCTTACCGGTTGAAACGTTTTCTGGCCTTTTTGAATCCCGAAAAAGACCCCGCCGGCAGCGGTTGGCATATTTTAAATTCCTTATTATCTTTAGGCTCAGGAGGACTTTTGGGTACTGGCTTAGGTCAGGGGCGGCATTCTAAATTCCTTTACCTGCCTATTAGGGAAGCGGACTTCATTTTTGCGGTAATTGGCGAGGAATTAGGCTTTATTGGCGCTTGCCTGGTTATTTTTTTATTTCTTATTTTTTTTTGGCGTGGTTTTAGAATCGCTATTACTTCTCCTGACCCCTTTGGCAGCTTGTTGGCCGCGGGCATTGTTGGTGGTATAGCCCTCCAGACCATTATAAACATCGGGGTAGTAACCAGCACCTTTCCTATTACGGGTATTACCCTTCCCTTTATTAGTTTTGGGGGCACCTCGCTGGTTTTTACGCTGGCCGGGGTAGGAATTTTGCTTAATATTTCCCGGCACACAAGGAGAGTTTAGGTAATTTGAAAATACGATTTGTTGTCAGCGGTACCGGTACAGGGGGTCATATTTACCCTGCCCTGGCCATAGCTAAAGGCTTAAAAGAAAAATATCCGGGTTCAGAGATTCTCTTTGTAGGGGGTAGTTACGGTCTGGAAAGCAAGCTGGTTCCTCAAGCCGGTTTTCAATTAAAAACTATTTCCGCCGCCGGTTTCGTACGCAAATTTACCTTGAAGAATTTAATTGTCCTGGGAAAAGCAACTATATCACTCGGTAGGGCCTGGCAAATTATGCGCCAATTTCAACCCCGGGTAGTTATAGGTACAGGGGGCTATGTATGTGGTCCGGTAATCTTGGCCGCGGCCATAGGCGGTATTCCTACCCTTATCCACGAACAAAATGCCTATCCCGGCCTAACCAGCCGCATATTAGCTTATTTTACCCGGGGAATTGCCGTAACTTTTGCGGATTCAAAAAAATATTTCCCTCGCGCCAAATGGCTTGAAGTAACCGGTTTACCCGTCCGCTCGGAACTGGTAAATACGCAAGTTCAACCGGAAGAGGCGCGTCAGCGGTTAGGTCTGCCCGCTAATAAGCGGCTGATTTTATCCTTCGGAGGAAGCCAGGGGGCCCAAGGCATTAACCGGGCTATGTTGCAACTGTTTAAGATTCTTTTAACCGATAAAGAGAAGCATTTTTTACACGTTACAGGCCCCAGTCAATACGAAGATTTTGTAAATCAAGCCTGTTCTTTAGGATTAAAAATGACGAATAATGGTAATATTACCATTGTACCTTATCTTAATGAAATGCCCCTGGCCATGAGAGCGGCAGATTTAGCTGTTTGCCGGGCTGGAGCATCTACCCTGGCTGAATTAACGGCGGCAGGATTACCGGCTATTTTAATCCCTTATCCGTACGCCGCAGGCAACCACCAGGAGCATAACGCCCGCGCCATAGTCAATCAGGGGGCGGCCCTTTTGGTCCTGGAACAAGAATTAAGCGGAGCAAAGCTGGCGGAAATAATAGAAACGCTTTTTAATTCCCCTGATATTCTTAGCGCTATGGCCTGGAGCAGTAAAAAAATTAGCCGGCCCCAGGCCTTGGCTGATATACTAGAAATGATTGCGACTTTTATTTAGAGACCGTCAAAAAAGTCCATCTGCTGTGTTGCAACTGCGGCTTTTTCGCTCCAACGTACAACAAAGTACGCCTCCGCTCAAAGCCTTGCTGCGCCTTGCATCTGGAGCTTTTTGGACGGCCTCAAGCTTGCGGGTAAAATGAGCTACCGATATTTTTAGACAAACGTTTATTACGGACAAGCTTATAAAAATTACCATTTTAACTTAGTTAACACCTAATTTGAAAATAACATAGAATATAAAGGTTAAAACAAAAGGAGAGGAAAAACATTGCCGGCAAAATTTGAACCCCTCGAACACAGCAAGAATCTGGTGCACTTTATTGGCATCGGAGGCACTGGAATGAGCGGGTTGGCTAAAATCTTGCTAGAGTTAGGCTTACCAGTATCCGGCTCAGATTTAGTCGCCACTCCGGTTACCAAGAGGCTGGAAACTTTAGGTGCTACTTGCTACGTCGGGCATGAGGCAAAAAATGTGATTAACCCAAGTTTAGTGGTGGTATCATCAGCCATTAAATCTGATAATCCTGAGCTTAAAACAGCGCAAAAAAGGAAGATCCCGGTAATCCACCGCAGTGAATTACTGGCTTACTTGATGAAAAAACAAAAAGGTATTGCCGTTGCCGGTACGCACGGCAAGACCACTACCACTTCTATGCTAGCTCTGGTTTTGGAGAAAAATGGCCTTGATCCTACCGTGGTGGTAGGAGGGGAATTAAGCGACCTGGGAAGCAACGCCAAATTAGGGCAAGGCGATTACTTAGTTACTGAAGCTGATGAAAGCGATGGTTCTTTTTTAAAATTAAAGCCTGTCGTTTCCATAATCACTAATATTGAAGACGATCATCTTGATTATTACGGAAATATAGGTAAAATAAAGGATAGTTTTAGCAAATTCATCTCCCTCACGAAAGTTTCGGCGTTTGTGTGCCTGGATGATCCTCGAATAATTGAAGTTATAAAAGACTGCAAGCTCCCTCTGGTTACATACGCCATTAATAATCACCGAGCCGATTATGTTCTGAAAAACATTCACCTGAACCCTAATGGTTCACGGGGAGAGGTTTTTTACCATAGTCATTTGCTGGGTTTACTTGAACTGGCTATTCCGGGACAACATAACCTGCTAAATGCTTTAGCCGCCCTGGCTGCCGCACGTTGGGTTGGCCTTGATTTTGAACGGATTGCCCTAACCTTGCGTCATTTTTTGGGGGTGGAACGGCGTTTTCAATTACGTGGCGAGGTAAAGGGAATAAAAGTGATAGACGATTATGCACATCATCCCAGTGAAATTAAAGCAACCTTGCAAGCTGCCCGGCAAATAAAACCTCAAAGGATAATCAGCGTATTTCAACCTCACCGTTATACCCGGACCTCATTCCTGAGTGAGCGTTTCGGTTCTGCTTTTAAGCAAAGCGACTTAGTCATTGTAAGCGATATATACAGCGCCGGTGAAGCCTGTTTAAACGGGATAAACGCCCAGTTAATTGTTAAAGCCATTTTACAGCAAGGTAATAAAGAAGTAAAATATATCGCCGACAAAAAAGAGATTGTTCCTTATTTAACTGGGGTAATTAGACCAGGAGATTTGGTGATGACCATCGGCGCCGGCGATATTTGGACAGTGGGCGAGGCTTTAGTAAAAAAATTAAGGGAAAAGCAACATGAGGGTATATAGCGAGAGCAGAAACGGTTTTTCTTGCTTGCCTAACCAGGAGTTTAAAGCCGTTTTTAAAGAGTTAAAGCAGCTTTTGCCTGATCAGGTGCGCTTACAAGAACCAATGTCTCAACACACTACTTTTCGGATTGGTGGACCGGCGGATATTTTTATAGAGCCTCATACAATAGCTGCTTTAAGGGAAGCAATTTTTTACGCTAAAGACAGAAATATCCCTGTCTTTATAATGGGAGCCGGTTCTAATTTACTGGTCCGTGACGGTGGAATCAGGGGTATGGTAATAAAAATAGGCCGTCACCTGGCCAGGATTAAAATAGACGGTTTTACGGTTGCGGCAGAAGCCGGTGCAGCCCTGTCCCGCTTAGCCTTGAATTGCTGTCAAGCCAACCTGGCCGGTTTTGAGTTTGCCGCCGGCATTCCCGGAACAGTAGGAGGAGCAGTGGTAATGAACGCCGGGGCCGAAGGTTTCGCCATGAGTGATGTAGTGCAGGAAGTCCTGGTTCTGGACCAAAAAAACTATTTTGTCCGGCGAAAAAAAGAGGATTTAGGATTTGGATACCGGAGCAGCAATTTATTAGATTGTGACCAAGTAGTGGTAGAAGTAGTTTGCCAAGGAGTACCAGACCAAAAGGAATATATTGCCGAAAGACAAAAAAAATATCTCCGCCGCCGGCAGATTACTCAACCGCTTATATACCCCAGTGCCGGCAGTGTTTTTAAAAATCCTGCCGGTTTTGCCGCCGGATACTTAATTGAACAGGCAGGAGCAAAGGGACGGCAAATTGGGGCGGCTAAAGTATCGTTAAAACACGCTAATTTTATTGTTAATTTGGGGGGAGCGCGGGCCAAAGAGGTGCAAGACCTTATATCCCAGGTTCAGGAAATAGTGGCGCAACGCTTTGGTATCCAGTTAGTCTTGGAAATTCAAATAGTCGGGGAGGATTAAGAGGTGAAATAAAATGGCCAAATTTATAGTTACCGGAGGTAACCGCCTGAAAGGAACTATAGCCGTAAACGGCAGTAAAAATGCTACCTTGCCGATTTTGGCCGCCAGTATCCTGGCCGCTAGTGAGTGTATTATTCACGAAGTACCACAACTACAGGATATTATTACCATGAGCAGTGTCCTGGAAACCCTGGGTGCAAAAATCAAGCGGGAAGGAACTACATTAATTATAAATACCCGCGATATTTATAGTTGGGAAGTTGGAGAAAATTTAATGCGTCAAATGCGGGCCTCCAACTTG
>DMDI01000104.1 GCA_003445555.1 Desulfotomaculum sp.
CAGGAAGGGTGGGATATGCGGCGGGAATTGGCTGCACTACTGCAGGGTGCTTTAGGAGGTACCCGTCCTGCCGTTGATGATGGCTGGATTCCGGAAAGACAAATGATTGGGCAAAGTGGGCAAACTATTCGCCCGGATTTGTATATTGCCGTTGGCATTTCCGGAGACATGCAACATATGGTTGGGGCTCAAGAAGCAAAGGTAATTATAGCTATTAATAAAGATAAGCGGGCCCCTATTTTTCAACAAGCAGATTATGGTATAATAGGTGATTATAAAGTAGTTATACCCCTTATGCTTAATTTTCTTAAAAATAAAGAGGAGGTTTTCAGGTGAATTTTCAATTTACCGCCGAACAAGAGCTATTAAGTAAATCAGTAAGGGAATTTGCGGAAACCCAAATTGCCCCTTTGGTAGAAGAAATGGAGCGAACAGATGAAATGCCCCTGGATTTGGTTAAAAAAATGGCCGACCAGGGCTATTATGGAGTCACGATTCCGCAAGCTTATGGCGGGTCAAGCCTGGGTCATGCAGCCGGCCTCTTTATCCTGGAGGAAGTGGGCGGGATTGCAGCCGCCGTTAGTATGTCCTTACAGTGTCTTCAATTTGGCGGGGGTTGCCTTAATAATTCAGGAAATGAGGCGCAAAAACAAAAATATATTCCTGATTTTATCCAGGGAAAAAATAATGCCGCGGCTGCCATTACCGAAGCTACGGGAGGCTCTGATCCTTCAGCCACAGCCACAGAAGCAATTGAATATGATGATTATTATCTTCTTAACGGACGTAAGGTCTTTATTACTAATTCTAATATTGCCGATATGGCCATTGTCCTGACTAAAACAAAAGACGAACCGAAAAAAGAATTTAGTACTTTTATTGTAGATAAAAGCATGGCTGGTTTTCGGGCCGGACGAGTTGAAAATAAAATTGGTTTTAAGGGTTGTGGAACTGGTGAACTAATTTTTGACAACTGTAAAGTACCCAAAGAAAATCTTTTAGGTAAACCCGGTCAAGGATTGTTTATTGCTTTAAAAGGAATTAGTGAGTACGGCCGGGTTGGTATTATTGGAGTGGCGTTAGGAATAATGCGGGCTTCTTATGAAGCGGCCTTAAAGTTTTCCCGCGAACGGGTGATGTATGGAAAACCAATTAGCAACCTTCCTGCCGTTTATTACCGCATTGCGGAAATATACGCTGATATTGAAGCCAGCAGGCTGTTGGCTTACCGGGCCGTTTGGCTGCTCGACCAGGGGAAAAACGCCGATGTGGAAATAGCGGCGGCAAAATTTTTTGTAACTGAAGCTGCCTTACGCTGCACACGTAAAGCAATGGACATCCACGGCGGTTATGGTTGCGTTAAAGAATACGCGGTAGAAAGATACTGCCGCGACGCCCAGCTTTTAATCCCTGCTGACGGAACTAACGATATTCAACGGACGGTGGTTGGCCGTACCCTTACGGCCATCAAAAAATAATCGTAACTACGTAGTTACTAATTGACATAATAAGTGCCCAATGGTAATATACTTGTAAATATTATCTTGCTATTTTAAGATTTACCATATTAGAATTGAAGTACGTTAAGAGTTTTGGAAAGTCTTAAGTAAAAGAGAGGATAAAAATATGATTCCCGTTAGCGTAAAAGGAATTGCCTATGATGCTTCCGGCAGCCCGGTTGTTCTTTTAATCGATCAAAAAGAAGAGCGGGTTTTACCTATTTGGGTAGGTCCGTTAGAAGCCCACGCTATTGCCATAGCTTTGGAGAAAGCGATCTTACCCCGCCCTTTAACTCATGATTTATTAAAAAACGTATGTGACCGTTTAGGTGCTCAGGTATCCCAAGTGGTAATTAGTGACTTGCTGGATAATACTTTTTACGCTGAGGTTCACCTGGTGTTACCAAAAGAAGAATTGGTTTTAGACGCCCGGCCAAGCGATGCAATAGCTTTAGCCCTACGTACCACTTCACCTGTTTTTTTAAGCGAAAAACTTACCGCGCATATGTTAAACATTAAAGATTTATTTGACGAAGAAGCCCAGGCTGAATTACAAAAAATACTCAATACCAGCGAAGAAATGGAAAAAAAGTTACTGCACTAAGACGGGTGCGCAGGATAAGAGCCTAATATTCGTAACGAAAGGGTATGATTTACAATTTCGTCGAGTGTTTCACGTATCCCTTTGTCTAAACGATGGCCTAAAAAATCAATAAAAAACAGATAATCCCCCAATTTACGTTTGGCGGGACGCGATTCAATCCGGGTGAGGTTAATATTGCGCCGGGCAAATTCGGCTAAGATACTGTAAAGTGCCCCGGGACGATCCTTGATGGTAACTATAACGGACGTTTTGCAACCAGGGGCCTGTTCACTATCTTCGAGTCCAACAACCATAAAGCGGGTTGCATTATCGGGATAATCGTTTATGTTACTGGCCAATACCTGTAAGCCGTTATTTTCAGCCGCTAAAGTTGTCCCAATAACGGCCCAAGGATCATGGCTGCCGGCCACTAAGGCAGCTGCCCCAGCAGTACTGCTTGTTTCCATGGTCTCTACGTCAGGAAAATTTTGTTCAATATAGTTTCTACATTGGGCTAACGCCTGGGGATGGGAGATAATTTGCCTTATACCAGAAGGCTTCGTGCCGGGACGAACTAATAAGTGATGTATTACCGCTAGAATTATTTCTTTTTGGAAATATATTTTAAAAAAATTATGGGCCAATAAGTCTAGAGTTTGGTTAACCGCTCCTTCCACAGAATTCTCCAAAGGCACTATTCCCGCCGTCACGCTCCTTTTTTCTATCGCTAATAGCACTTTTTGTAAAGAGGAAAAGGGAGTAAGCTTAATCTCGTCTTGGGGCTCTTTTTTAGGCCTTTCTTCTTTCATCTTTTCTTCAACATAATAACGGGCCGCCAGTTCAGAAAATGTGCCCGGAGGACCAAGATAACCAATATTCAGCATTGTTAACTCCTTTCTATAAAAAACTGCAAAAAACTTCTTCTCTAAAAACTATTTTTTTGCTTTGTTTTTATAACCACTTAGGTACAAAGATTTTTGCCAGACTTGCCTGTCT
>DMDI01000186.1 GCA_003445555.1 Desulfotomaculum sp.
TACGCTATCTGTAAAAGTCAGGTAATAGCACTAAAGAAGTTTGTAGCTTAAGCTAAAAATAGCTTTTCCTTAATTAGCAAGGGTTTTGGCTTTTGAAAGGGTGAAGTTGAGTATAATGTTTTTTCATGGTCTAATTGTATCTTAAATTTGCCTTTTCCGCTGTCCGAATTTCTGGGTCCATTATAGAGATCCACTGTTCCGGTTTTTCTGAGCCACCCTTCCGGAAATAAGAGCCACCACCCCTTTTTTCCTTTAGAATGTTAATTGCACTGTAATTCAGTGTAATACATTCAAAGGAGGTCATCATATGACCAAGTACAGAGCGATCCTGAGGCTTTACAGCCAAGGGATCAGCCAGCGCAGCATTGCTGCAAGTTGTGAATGCTCAAGGAATACCGTTGCGAAGATAATCGCGCGAGCGAAAGAACTTAATTTGGCCTGGCCATTAAGTTCTGATACCACTAACTCGTCCAATTGATACATCCTTAAAATATTACCTGGTGTGGTTTATGCAGCCTTATGATATGCTTCGTTTGTGTGCGGATAAACGCCACTCTTAAACCGGATGAGCGTCCACGAGTATCTTCCGTGTAACCAAGGTGACCCAATAAAGTCCTTGCTTCAGCATACGTGAAATCGGAAGTAATTATTAAATCACCTTCTTTTTGCAACTGAGGCCATATCTCACCCAACTTTAACCGTATATCGCGCACCAAATGGGGGTCAGGTCTTGAAATATCATTATTTAACCAGCTCTTGTTTGAATGCCTTTCTAACCGTTATTGACCGTTGGGTAATGAATTTTTATCTGTTCAGCCTGTCTCATGCCGGTAGAAAAGTTAATAATTCAGTTTGATGTCCCCGTAATTATCCATAAGCTGGGGTTTCTGAACAAACGCTGGAATAGCTTCTTCAACGTCCAGCGGAGTATGATTGGGCTTAATGCTTGGTACACGTTCTTTATTGCTACCTCTTCGCATCTAAAGCTGCAATGCTTCTGATCGGTATAACCAAAAGGTTGTTTTGAAATGCAAGAGGTTTACAAACATGCAATTTTAGAAAATAGCATGTTGTACATATGAATAGCATATGATAAAATAAAAACGAGGTGATGATGATGCGAACAACTGTTACAAAACGAGGACAGACGGCTATTCCTGCTAAGGTACGTAAAAGATTCGGCATACGGACAGGTGATTTTTTAGAATGGGTGGATGATGGCCAAACGATAAAAATCATCCCTATCAGCGGTGATCCTATCCAAGCATTGCGGGGATGCGCTATAGGGAGCAATCTCGGAAGGAAATTATTGGCGGAACGGCGGGAAGATATATTAAATGAACACTAAAGCAGAAAGGTTTGTTTTGGACTCGTCAGCTATCATTGCTTTAATGGAGGAAGAAGATGGTGCTGATAGGGTGGCAGAAGTCCTAAGCCAACGAAACAGCATTCTTCCCTATATGGTACTCCTTAAAGTTTATTATATTTCGCTTAGGGAAAGAGGTCAGGCTGATGCTGACCGCCGCTATGCATTAATGAAGCAATTACCGGTCAAAATTTTGTGGCATACTGATGAAGCCGTGTTAATGACTGCCGCACATTTTAAGGCATTCCACCGAATTTCCCTTGCGGACGCTATTATTGCGGCGTATGCGAAGCTGCACAACGCTATCTTGCTACATAAAGATCCCGAATATGAATCTCTGGCGGACAAGATAAAGCTCGAAAGCCTCCCGTTTAAAAATCTATAATTGCAAAAAGTCAATAATTCAGTATGGCGTCCCCGTAATTATCCCGTAATTATCCATAGCAACGTTCTTAGTTTATTTAAAAAATTTTCCCTGCCAGATAAATATACTGATTTTTTTATTTTTAACCAAGTAAATAAACATTATTAAAAGAATTGTAAATCCCGTTATCTCCGGCACAAAAACTTGAGGGTTAAATTTTAACTGGCTAAGCCACTGGTAAAACCAGACCCAAAAAGTATCTCCCCGGTGATAAGGAAAAATAATACCGTAAGCCGGCCAGAAAAATACGCTAGGTTCCAACCACATTTGATCTAAAATTAAATGTCCGGCTACGCAGGCGCTTAAAAGAATAAGGTTGTTTTCCTTGCGCCGGGCAAAATAAAGGCCAATGATAAAAAGCAAAACAGGGAAAATTAAAGTATGGGCAAAAGTCCGGCCGTCACCCAGGTTATACCTTAAAAGTATTAAGCCTAAAGGCTTGTCTATAATATCCGGTAAAATTGACCCTAAAAAGGCCAGCCGGTAGTCCGGTTGCTTTTCCTTAAATATGATTTTATTTAGCAGCCACAAGAGGCCTAACGTAGTTCCGGTATGGCCAAAAAAGAGCACTTATTTTTACTACTTTCAATTTATTTTTTTAATTATAACCAATTTTAAACATTGACAACAAGGATAAAATAAAAATAAATTATACTTATTGTAGGGGCGTTAAATTTAACGCCCCTGCGGAAAATAAAGAAGGGAGAAAGATATCAAATGACCATAATTGTTGAAGAAGAATGTATTGGTTGTGGTTTATGCGTTGATGTTTGTCCGGTAGAGGCAATTACCTTAAACGAAGTAGCCCATATTAACCCTGAATTATGCACGGAATGCGGCAGTTGTATTGAGGAATGTCCTAACGAAGCCATTAAAGAATCTTAAACTATTTCTAACTCTACCAGGACGGCGTCTACTCCGAACTTTTTTATTTTAGCCCAGGGAACAATTACATCTTTCCCCGCCGGAAAAAACCAAAAACGGCGGCGTCCTTGAAGCACAATAGCGTGTACGGTACCCGTTTCTAAATCAATTTGGACGTCCTTAACCAGGCCTAATTTGGCTCCGTTAAACATGTTGATAATGTCTCTTTTGGCCAGCTCTGAAATCTTAAACATAAAATGAACCACCTCTTTTTTTAGCATAAAGCATAATATGTACGCTAAGTTGAGGTGGTTCCTGTAATTATAACTCACTACTGGGGTAATTTACCAGGTAGTTTGTCCGTTATGTCGGTTACATGAGCCATTATATCCTGCCTTTTATCTACATAAAGTTTTCCTTCGGCATCTAAACTGGCGTACATAACCTCCTGGACCGATTTTATTCCTTGTTTTTCTAGTTCCTGATAAAGCCATTCCTCAGTCAGGTTATTTTGTTTTAAGTTTTGTTGGATGACTATTCCGTCAATAATCATTTCACTGGGGATGCCCTGATACCTGGTCGGTAATTGCAGGTCCTGCGGCGTTAGGGGCTGTTTTTGGCTTTTCAAAAGCACGCTTAGTTTACCATTGGGCTCAAGGACCGCAAATTCAACGTCTGCAATATTAAAAACACCTTTATCCCGCAACTGCATGGTTAAATCGTCCACGTGATAAACATTCTTGCGCATATTGTCCTCTAAAATCTTGCCGTTATGAATTATAACTGTCGGCTCTCCTTCTAAAAGTTTGCGTGCCGGGCGGTATTTCATGGCCAGATACTCCGCGCCAATGGTCAGTAAACCAAATAAAAACAGGCCAAAAGCATAATACCAGCCGTTTTCTTTAAGGTCAGTAACCATAGAGGCACCAATAGAGCCAACAACAATGGCGTTGACAAAATCACTGACCGTTAATTGACCTACCTGGGTTTTACCCACCAGCCGCGTAACCAGCAGGATTAAAATAAAAGCTCCTATACCGCGAATTATTATTTCTAAAAACGGATTCATTGCCTTAATCCTCCCCGTTTAGTCTGATAAAAAATCGGAGGATTTATACTCTAGCTGATGAAAAGTAAAAAACAAGGTTTAGGTAAAATGATACCTAAAAAGGAAAAAAGGAGACAGATTTATAACTCAGCGGTAATTTGATTTAAGTAGGCCGCAAATTCTTCCTTTAAGTCAGGGTGGTGGGTAAGGGCAAAGTCTATTGTAGCCTTAAGGTAGCCCAGCTTATCACCTACATCATAACGCTGTCCCTCAAAGGCCAACCCATAAATAGGCTGCGTTTGCTTTAGCTCCCTTAAGGCGTCGGTAAGCTGGATTTCCCCTCCTGCCCCCGGCGGGGTATGGGCTAAAAGTTCAAATATTTGAGGTGTAATAATATATCTTCCCATAATTGCCAGCCTGGAAGGTGCGGCGGCCGGGTCTGGTTTTTCAACCAAATCATTAACCTGGTATACACCGGGTTGAATAAGCCGGGCATCAAGGATCCCGTACTTATTTACGTCTTGAGGGGGTACTTCTTGAACGGCCAGAATGGTAGCTTGAACTTGCGTGAATAAAGTCAGCATTTGCTTTAAACAAGGGGTTTTATGGTAAATAAGGTCATCCCCTAACAAAACGGCAAAGGGTTCTTCACCTACAAACTTCCGGGCACAAAAAACCGCGTGCCCTAACCCGCGCGGCTCTTTTTGCCGGACGTAATGAATATCCACTAACTCGCCTAACTCCCGCACTATTTTTAAAAGGTCATGTTTTCCTTTTAGGGTTAAATGTCTTTCTAAGTCCGGCGATTGATCAAAGTAGTCTTCAATAGCCCGCTTCCCGCGGCCGGTAACAACCAGTACATTCTCAAGACCTGAAGCTACCACTTCTTCAACAATGTACTGGATAATAGGCTTATCTACCAGCGGCAGCATTTCTTTAGGCAAAGACTTGGTAACGGGAAGAAAACGTACCCCCAGGCCTGCGGCGGGAATAACTGCTTTGCGAACTTCCAAAAATAACCCCTCCCAGAACATTTAGGCTGCTTATACTAAATACTTTTTTAGGATAAACCTTCGCCAAGCTTCAAGCAGGTTAGAAGCCTTATTACGGTGCATCGGCGGACGTTATGTATGCGACCTTCACCAGGCTTCAAGTGGACTGGGAGTTCATCTTATCCTGCAAGCCCGGCCTATTAGAATCTTCGGTTTCCTTATTTGTGAACACGGTGGTAAATTTTAGTTAAAAAGGGCAGCTTCAACCTGGGAAGACCTTTAAGCAAACCTATCTGATTGGCCAGCAAGATAACGGCTAAAGCCAGACCCGCCAGACATAACAGGGCCTGGTCAGAAGCCAGCATGTTTAAAAGGACCGCACTCCCTCCCAGGACTATACTTACTCCGTACATAACCAGCACCGCCTGCCGGTGACTTAAACCCCTGGCTAAAAGCTGGTGGTGCAAGTGTTCTTTATCAGCCTGAAAAATGGGCCGGCGCTTAAAGCAACGCCGAACAATAGCCAATGCCGTATCAATAATAGGAATGCCTAAAATCACCACGGGCAGTAAAACCGAAATAGCCGTAACGCTTTTGGTGAGGCTTATAACAGCCATGCTGGAGAGGGCAAAGCCAAGCAGCATAGCCCCTGAATCACCCAAAAAAATTTGGGCCGGGTAAAAATTAAACCGTAAAAAACTAAAAGCAGTCACCGCTAAAATAAGGGTAAGCATAATTACTTCCTGCTGACCGGCGGCGCCAAATACTTTCCACTGGGTTAAGGCAACTGCCGTCATGGTTAAGGCAGCAATACCCGCTACCCCACTGGCCAATCCATCCAATCCGTCAATCAGGTTAAGGGCATTGGTAACCCCTACTATCCATAATATAGTAAAAGGAATGCTTATCCACCCTAAAGGCATAATATGGCCGCTAAAAGGATTGGTAACAAAATCAACCGTTACCCCGAAACCAACGGCACAACCTGCCGCCGCTATTTGACCGGCCAATTTTAAAACAGGAGAAATTGACTTTATATCATCAATAATACCTACTAAAAGAATAATCGTCAGTCCGGTCAGTAAACCAACCAAGGTCAAATTAAGCGGTAAGGCCAACATTACCGCACAAACAAAACCGGCATAAATGGCCATTCCTCCCAACCGGGGCATTGCTTTTTGGTGCACCTTGCGCGTGCCCGGCCGGTCTATTGCCTTGACCTTAAAAGCCAGCCTTTTCACCTGCGGAGTTAAAAACCATACCAGCAGGCCGGCAAACAAGAGAGCAAGAATGGTTTTTAGCACTATATCCCTTCCTTAACTAATTAAATAATCAAATAATTATTTAATTTGGCTTAACCGATAACCCAACCCTTGCTTCATTAGTACGGGCGTATTGCTATACGCCCCTCCTTCCACTAATTACTGACCATTAACCGTTAATACAAAACGTGGTCATTTTATCACTTTATCTGCAACAGTAACAAACCCTAAAAAACGATAAAAAAAGAATTTAACAGACATTTCTAGGCTAAAAACATAAATTTAGGC
>DMDI01000175.1 GCA_003445555.1 Desulfotomaculum sp.
GGTCCTTGCCCGCTATACCCCTAGTGGCGGTGGCGGCGGAGAGGTTCAGCTTTATTACGAGGCAAAAGAGAAATTTTTTGTCCTTACCCAGTGGTCAGATACCAGTTGGGGAACTATGTATATTAATAGACCTAAAGAAATAGTTATTAGAATGCCCGTTATCATTAGAGGTAAGCCGGCCCAACTGGTATATGATGAAAAGAAAAAGCAGGCGGCCTTAACGTGGGCCGAAGGAAAGATAAATTATCACCTTGGAGGAACAATTAGTCCCCAAGAAATTCTCCGTACGGCACGCTCTTTCCAATAGTCATTCCCAAAAAGAAATTTTCTAAAATATTTTACTTTTTTGAGGCAAAAATACCTCCTTGGAGGGATAGACTTCCCTCGTTTATCCCGTCAAAATGAGAAACGGAAAGATAAATCTAACAGGGGGTGAAGCTTTATGCGTTTCAAGAACCACATCTGTAAGTCCATTCGATTTTGAATTTTATGTTTAAAAAAATTGATAAGTTATTCTTTATAATAATTAATATTTATAACGAGATAAGAGGTTATAACCGTGAAAATTAAAAAAACTACTCTAATAAGCATTGCTTGTTTAGGTATATTTATTGGAATAACGTTTTTTTTCTTATTTAATAACGATTTTAATACTAAAGCGTATGACGAGGAAAAGGTAATTGCAAAACAATATAACTCATACGTTAAGATGAGTAAAGAAGAATTATTTGCTTATGCTGATATTGTTGCTCTTGGAAAGGTAAAAGAGATTAGCGAACCAGGCGAATTAAAACATGATATTGGTGGTGAAGAAAAACTAGTAATTTTTAATGATTATACATTTGAAATTGTAGAAGCTTTTAAAGGTTTTAATCCAGGAACTGAAATTATCATCAGGGTGCCTGGGGGTAAACTTAATAACAGGATATTTATTTCTGATGCTGTTGTTCCAGACCTAAATCAGAGTCAGATTCTATTTTTAAAAAAATATCAGTGGGGTAACTCTAATGAGGTAACCTACCATATTCTTGGAGGCCACCAAGGAAAGTTTCTTGTTAATGGTAACAAAGCAATTGGAATGGAAATGGACAGAGATATTAATAATTTTAAAGATGAACTTAAAACATACAAAGATAAATACGGAGAAAAAATTGTATTACCCCCTGGTTTTTTAAAATAAAAAATTTAATTTTAAATTTTAAGGAACAGATTTTAAGGAACATTTAAAGGAGGTTGTGCTTAATTATGGTAAATATAGCAACAAAAAGGTATAGTCGATTTTGTATATGGATTTTAGTGCTTTTCCTGTTTTTATCAATGGGTTTGACCGGAGTACTGGCATCAAATGATTCAGAAAATCAAATTGCCGGGTTTAAACCACTTATATTGCATTCGGTAGCCTATTACGAAGCTGTTTGTGGAACTCCCGAAATTACTAACGAAGGAAAAAATTACAGCCAGAAGCTGGAGGAAAAACTCTTAAATTTAAGCGATGAAGAACTTAAAGAATTGATGAAGGAGCATCTTTTTTCGGTAATTGAACGTAAAAAGCAAGGAGATGCGTTAGTTTGGGATAAAGAATTTATTGAACAAGTCGTTAAAACTTATTTGCCCGACCTTTATCCGGTGATTACCGAACAAATAGGTCAAGATAGCTGGCAGGGAAGTTATCACTATTGATTTAGGGGGTAAAAACCATTGTTTTCTTCTAAAAATTGGTTTATTTTAATCGCCATGGGAATATTTATTCCGGCCGTCTTTTTCTTGCCCGGCTGTAAAAATAAAAGTCAAACCATGTTTATCCCCTTAAATTGCTATTGTGCTATACAGGAAGGTGATTTAGTCCTTCCTTACCCTAAGAAATACAACTTTGGGACTAACGGCATTTGGCTTCAGGTTGTCCCTTACCAAACATTACCTTTAAAAAAGGGGGCCGCAGGTCTACTGTGGTCCCCTAATGGTAAGCAAATTTCTGTCCGGGTAATACCCAGATTTAATACGAATGTATTTATAAGTTTACCAACCCGGGTAACAAAAAGTAACTATGCGCCGGGCGAAACTCTTGACCTTCCTTTAGGCCTTCACTATTTTTCCCACTTAACAGTCACCATGCCTGATGGTCGTAGCCAGGAATACGCTTTGGGGAACATATGGCTGGAAATATTACCTAAGAATAAAGTTGACAAACAATGGGAACATTACCATTACCGGTTATTAAGGTGGGCGGGGTATAATCCTGCTATAGCCATTTTCTATAAAAATCAAGGAACGCAACCGGTAACTTTAACCGGTATTCACCTTCCTTCCCAATTTCCTTATAGTTTGGATGAAGATTATTTTTGGACTGAAATAAAGCCCCTGGAAAAAAGTAAAGAAGAGGAAACGTCTGAAACCTCAGAGCTACAAAGGCTTAAGCCCCGCTTACCCTTGACCAAAAAGGTTTTAGCAAAACAAAGTATAAATTTTCCTCGTCCGGTTACCGTTGAACCGGGTAAAGAAATTACCTTATGTTTTACCTTAGCGGCCACCTCATTAAAAACCCAACGGGCCTTCGTGGAGATTTGCCCCGTGATTATTCGTACTGCCCAGGGAAATTTCTTAGCAGATTTTCTGGGTCCCCTGTCAAAAGGGCTGCCCCACGATTTTGATGCAGACGAGGTCAAAAAAATGTTGGAAGGTTAGTACCTGGCAATAATAACGACACCTTTTTAAAAACCTTCTAAAATACTCCCTTCGTAGGGAGTATTTTACTTTATTAATTAACGAAAAAAATTTTATTAAAAAATAGTGGTCCGTAATTTAAATTTTAAACGTCTTATTTATATATAAAAATAAAACCGGTAATTTAAAAATAAATAATGGTGTGCAGGTAAAAAAGCAACGCCAGGAAAAGGAGGAATGTCTTTTTGAAAGAAGAGATGAGTCACATAACGTCAGATTTTTCACTTACCCCACGCGAAAAGGAAATTATTCAACTGGTTACTGACGGCCATACCTCCCAACAAATTGCCTCCTTGCTTTGTCTTAGTATTTACACCGTTAAAACTCACCGCAAGGCAATCTACCGCAAGCTGGGGGTAAGTAACCTTGCCGAACTATTTCATGCTGTAACAGATAAAAATGAAAGCAAAAGAAAATCTTTTTAAATATAACCTGGACATATTCTTTTCTTTTATGTTTATTAGGTTAAATTAGAATGAAAAAATTTAGAAAACTAACTTGTTGAGTATACAATAGCGCTTTTTTGCTAAAGCTAAGTTTAACTTAAAAAGGAG
>DMDI01000096.1 GCA_003445555.1 Desulfotomaculum sp.
AGATGATAAGTATAGTAAACATAAGAACTAACCAACCAGAAGCCTGAATTTACCTGATTAAACGAGCTAAAGCCTTGCCGGGAAAGGATTTAGCTGTTAGGAAGGAGGTGGTCATAGAGTGTAGAGCAATAAAAAAACTTTGGGGAATTTATTATAATTTATTTTTAGCAGAACCAAATTAAAATTAAAAAGGAGAGAAAAAAATGGCCATAATAAATCAAGAGGTAATAACTCAAGCGGTAGAAAAGCTTCACTATAAGACGGTTGAGATACCAAAATTAACCAGGGGAATAGCTAATGATTCTTCTGAATTAATTGGTAATACACCCCTGGTCAGATTGAACAGAATTGCCAAGGAGGCAAAAGCAGAAGTAGTGGCTAAGCTTGAGTCTTTTAATCCCATCGGAAGCGTAAAGGATCGGATTGGCGTCTCGATGATTGTTTCTGCTGAGGAAAAGGGTCTGATTAATAAAGACACGGTGATTGTTGAGCCTACCAGCGGCAATACAGGCATCTCGCTGGCTTTTGTTTGCGCGGCCCGGGGATACAGGCTTATTCTGACCATGCCTGATACTATGTCTTTGGAGCGGCGGCAACTGCTAAGCATTTTTGGGGCGGAACTGGTCTTAACCCCGGGAGCGGAGGGAATGCCGGGGGCCGTGAGAAAAGCCGAGCAACTGGCAGCGGAAAACCCCAACTATTTTATGCCCCAGCAATTTAAAAATCTTTCCAATCCGGAGATTCACCGGCTGACTACCGCCGAGGAAATCTGGCGGGATACAGAGGGCAAGGTGGATATTTTGGTTTCCGGCATAGGGACCGGGGGGACAATTACCGGAGTGACAGAGGTTATAAAGGCTAGGAAACCCGAATTTAAAGCTATTGCCGTTGAGCCGGTTGATTCACCGGTCCTATCTGGCGGTAAGCCCGGCCCGCATAAAATCCAAGGTATTGGCGCCGGGTTTGTTCCGGTGGTTTTAAGAACCGATTTGCTTGACGAGATAATTCAAGTTACTAACGAAAACGCGGGCATAACGGCCAGAAGGCTGGCCCGGGAGGAAGGCATCCTGGCCGGCATCTCCTCCGGGGCGGCTGCCTGGGCCGCGTTAGAGGTGGCCAAAAGGGAAACTAACGCAGGCAAGCTTATTGTAGTGGTTTTACCGGATACCGGTGAGCGCTACCTTTCCACCTGGCTCTTCCAGGATATGTATCAGGCGTCTTTGGGGATATAAATGAAAAGAGAAGAGTGATTAGTATGTTTGAGAATCTAAGAGAAGACGTTAAAACAGTTTTTGCTAAAGACCCGGCCGCCAGGAGTGCGTTAGAGGTTATCTTTTGCTATCCCGGTCTTCACGCCCTTTGGTTTCACCGCCTGAACCATTTCTTTTGGCGGCAGGGTTTTAAGTTTTTGGCCCGTTTACTATCCCACTTTAGCCGTTGGTTAACCGGTATTGAGATTCACCCCGGAGCCAAAATTGGCCGGAGGTTCTTTATTGACCACGGAGCAGGAGTGGTTATTGGGGAGACAACCGAAATTGGAGACGATGTTCTTTTATACCAGGGGGTTGTATTGGGAGGAACGACTTTGCGCAAGGGAAAGCGCCATCCGACCCTTGGCAATAACGTGGTGCTGGGAGCAGGAGCCATAGCCTTGGGCCCAATTGTTGTAAGCGACGGGGCCCGCATTGGCGCTGGTTCCGTGGTCGTAAAATCTGTGTCGCCTGGGGCTACGGTGGTAGGAATCCCGGGGAAGATAGGAGAAGACCGCCATGAGCCAATTGTAGACCTAGAGCACGGAAGATTACCCGATCCGGTGGCGGAAGCCGTTAGGCTAGTCTTAAGAAGGCAAGGTAAACTAGAGGAGCGGTTAAGAAAGTTGGAAGGAGCCGGCAAGTATAGGGTAATCTTACCTGAAGTAAAATTTCAAAAAAGGAGAAGAAAAACCGAATGGGAATGGAAATTTAGCCAGGGAGGAGGAATATGAGCGATAAAGCAGCCGCCATTCACGCCGGAAACAAGCCAGAAAGAGCTTACCGGGTCGTTGCAGTGCCTGTTTAATAATTTTTTTGCCTGAAAAATTACTCTGGCGGCAAGCTTGAGCATTTAATGAAATTGGCTTATAATTACTTTATAAAAAAGCAGGGAAGATTAAAAAAATTTCGAAGCGGAAAAGGGAGGAAAAACAATGGCCAAAAGACAGGTAATGTTTACCTTTCCCACGGAGTTAATTAAAGAGCCGGTAATTTATCAACTTGGCCGGCAGTTTAAGATAGTAACAAATATCAGGCGGGCCGATGTTTCTGAAAATAAAGGCTGGGTAGTGCTTGAGATGGAGGGGGAAGAAAAGGATATAGAGCAGGGCATTGCCTGGGTAAGCAACAAAGGGGTAAGAGTTGACCCGGTTACCGGCGATATTGTGGAGGGATAGCTACATGAAGAGAATATTTCTTGATCACGCGGCCACCACCCCGGCTCACCCCGAAGTAGTAAAGGCCATGCTGCCTTATTTTACAAGTGCTTTTGGCAACCCTTCGAGCATTTATTCGTACGGCCAAGAAGCTAAGGTGGCGGTGGAGAAGGCCAGGGCTAAAGTGGCCGGATTTATTGGGGCTAAGAGTGAAGAGGTTATTTTTACCGGCGGGGGGACGGAAGCAGATAACTTTGCCCTAAAAGGGGTTGTCCTGGCTAATGAACGTAAAGGAAACCACCTTATTACCACTTCTATTGAGCACCACGCCGTGCTCGAAACGTGTAAACTCCTGGAGAGGCAGGGCGGCTTT
>DMDI01000205.1 GCA_003445555.1 Desulfotomaculum sp.
AACCACGTCTCCTAAAAGAATTATCCCTTCTTCGCCTGGCACTTCTTCGCCTTCTTGCAGGGCAAAGGAAAGTACATCGGTAGGATAATTTTGATTCCGGTACTGGTAATTTAAACGCTGGATGTAAGCATCATCTACAAAAACCACACTTATTTCTACTTCCTGGTCAAAACTTTTTTCCGCCAGACCCAGCGCCTCTATAGCTGCTTTTTCGGCCATTTTTATCAGTTCCTCACTTACTGGCACTTCTTTCTGCAGGTTGCTTACCAGTACGGCCATTTTTTATCCTTTTTCTCCTTTCCCCTTCTTTAACTTCTTTGTATTCTTTAATATCTTTGCTTAAAACAGGGTACTCTACGCGCGTATGAAAGATGCCATTTAATACTTGAACGAATGCTCCCGCAATACGGTCTAAATCTTTAAAAGTAAGGTCACTTTCATCCAATTGACCGTCCAAAAGTTTTTCTTTTATTGTTTTACGCACCATTCCCTCAATTTTTCCGGGAGTTTGGTTTGAAAGCGAACGCACCGCCGCCTCAACTACATCGGCCAGCATAATGATGGCTGTTTCTTTAGTTTGTGGCTTAGGCCCTTCGTACCTAAATTCAATTTCTTTAATATTCCCTTTATTTTTTTGGCCGTTTTCCAGGGCTTTATGGTAAAAAAAAGTACATAAGCCGCTACCGTGATGTTGCTCAATAATTTTTATAATAACCGCGGGTAATTTGTTTTCTTTAGCCATTTCTACGCCATCCTTCACGTGGGAAGTCACGATTAAAGTACTTAAAGAGGGAGTAATTTTATCGTGAGGGTTATTTTTGGCTATTTGGTTTTCAATAAAGAAGTAAGGTCTTTTTAACTTCCCAATGTCATGATAATATGCCCCCACCCTGGCTAATAAACCATCTGCCTCCACTTCATCAGCCGCCGCTTCAGCCAGGTTGCCCACAATAAGACTGTGATAGTAAGTCCCTGGAGCTTCCGTTAGCAAACGCTTCAAAAGAGGGCTGTTAGGATGAGAGAGTTCCAGTAAACGAACCGCCGAAGTAATCCCAAAAATTCCCTCCAGGTAAGGCAAGAAACCAATGGTTAAAACAGAAGAAAGAAAACCGTTAATTAAACCAAAAAGTATGCTGGAAGTAAGAATCAAGCTGGCAGAGGCATTGCTTAAAATTCCCATGATCCCTATGGTAATCACACCGGCAATACCGGTAAAAATACCTGCTTTAACCATATCGCCCCGCTGGCTTAATTTGCCTACCCCATAAATACCGGTAATACTGCTTACCAAGCCCACCAGGCCAAACCTGACTTGTCCATCGGTCATAATAACCAGCAAAAAACTCATTATAGTCGCGATCAGCACGGCCAAACGGGAATCCAGCAAAATGGCAATTAACATTCCCGCGGCAGCCAAAGGGGCCATATAGCCAAATAAAGCGCCTAGTTCCGGCCATTGGGCAACATTACCGAACACAATAGCTTTAGCTACTGCCAAAACCATAACCACAATAATTCCAATTAAATAAAGATAACCGGCGCGGTTAAAAATTTTCCGGTTTTGCTGGTAAAGATAAACTAAAACAACCAGCATTAAGATAATTACCAAAAGAGCATTACCAACAATTGTCCGCCAGGGAACTAAAGTTTCGGCCAGTCCCAGGGCATTTAATTTGACTAAGGTTTCTGGCTGAACTATTTCCCCGGCGCCTATAATTTTTTCTCCCTGCCGGATAATCACCTGCTGGGGAGGCACTGCCGCCATAGCCGCCTCTCTTAAAAGGTGTGTTTTTTCAGGGTTAAAAATGGTATTGGGGCGGAAGTAATTATTTATCAAACCATAAGCTAATTCCTGGTATGGTTTATTTACCGGAAAATATTCTATTTTCTTAAAAAGTTCTTTTTTAAACTTGGCTATATTTTCTAGAGTAATCTCTTCTTCCTTCATAATTTGGGAAACCAGTCGGTTGGTTTCCTTCTCCAGCCTGTTTAATTCTTCTAAGGAAGGTTTAGCCAGGGCAGTATACGTTTCTTGAGAAAGAGAGAAATCTAAAAGACCTTGTAAATCCTTAATTTTTGAGGTTAAATTAGTTTTCTTGTCTTCCTGGATTTCCCGAATTGAAGCTATAGCCTTGCTTATATCTTTTTGGACGGTTACGCTTGCCTCATGGCTCTGGTCGTATTGATTGTTTATTGCTTTAGCTGCTTCTTCACGCAGTTGTCTTGTTTTTTCTTTATCCTCAAAAATAACCGTATGCGGGGCAAAAATATCCCGGGAAGAGACCTCACCTTCTTTTAACCTTATTTTAGGGGGCATAAATTCTACCGAAATAAGCATGGTAATTAAAATAAAAAATAAAAAGGCGGCCGTAAGACGCCTTACCTTTCTTTTTTTAAATAAAATAAAAAAAATATTGATTGTTTTTTCTTTACCTTTTTTTAAGGCCTTTATTGCCTTTAGTATTTTATCCTTACTCATATTAAATAAACCTTCTTTTATCAACCCTTTAAATTATTGATTGCCCTCATCGTAAGCCTTTATTATGTCCTGGACTAAAGGGTGTCTTACTACGTCTTCGCCCGTAAGATAGTAAAAAGTAAGGCCCTTAATTCCTTTTAAGATTTTTTGCGCCTGGACTAAACCCGAAATCTGTCCCCGGGCCAAATCTATTTGGGTAATATCGCCGGTTATAACCGCTTTAGAACCAAAACCTAAACGGGTAAGAAACATTTTCATTTGTTCAATGGTTGTATTTTGGGCCTCGTCTAAAATAATAAAAGCATCATCCAGCGTCCTTCCCCGCATATAGGCTAAGGGGGCAATTTCAATGGTTTGATGTTCAAGATATTTTTGGGCGTTTTCAACCCCTAATACATCGTATAAACTATCGTATAAAGGACGTAAATACGGGTCTACTTTTTCCAGCAAAGCACCCGGTAAAAAACCTAATTTTTCACCTGCTTCTACGGCCGGCCGGGTAAGGATTAAACGGTTAACCTCCTTGCTACGCAGCGCCTGGATAGCCATTACCACGGCTAAATAAGTCTTTCCTGTCCCGGCCGGACCTATGGCAAAAACAACGTCATGTTTTTGAATAGCCTTTATATAATAAAGCTGACCTAGAGTCTTTGGTTTAATTTGCTTACCCCGGGAAGTAACATAAATCACTTCGTGAGCCAAACTAATCAAAGCATCTTTTTTTCCTGTTTGTACTGCCTTTACGGCGTAACTTACATCATGCAAGGTTAAACGGTTACCAGCCCGGTGAAAATCAATCAATTGTTTAAAAACTTCTTGGGCCTGCGCAATTTTTTCCGGCAAACCGGAAATTACTACTTCCCCTCCTCTGGCTACTACCTTTACCCCTAACAGTTTTTCAATTGTATCCAAATGTTCGTCATGGCGGCCAAAAATTTCGGCTGCCGCACCGGCATCATCTAAAATAAACCGCTCTGCGGTACGTATGGTCAATTTACTTTATCATCCTCCTGATTGTCTATTCTTAAAAATAAAATACCTTTTCTATGCCAATATCTTCCTTTGTTTCTATCAGCATCCTAATTCTCACCAGTTCTTCCTTGTTTCCTGCTATTTCATCCGTTTCTTGCCTTATTATTACGGCCTGTTCAGGTACTTGTTTTTTAATTTTCACCCATGCTTTTTGCCGGGCCTTTTGCCGGGCATCTTCCCTGCTCAAAACACGCTCGTAGCTTTCTAATTCGTAATACTTCTGCTTAATTAATTCGACAGGGGGCTTAAAATTCCTCCAGGACGGCATTTTTTTCCTCGTAACTTCTTTTTTATATTTAGAAAAAGGTATATCCGGCGAATTAATGATTTTTAGTTCCTCGGAACCAATCTTTAAACTCAATCTGGCAGCTATTCTTCCGGTGTATCGCTGCCCTGTTTCCTTAAGGTATGCTTCTCCATAACCATTATACCATACCAGGGCCCTTACAATCCCCTTAGCGTGAACATATAACGGTTTTTCTGCCTCTTCCGCGGTCCGCCCTTTTTCAATTGTTTCGTCAGCCTTTTTTACCGGCAAAACTATTCCTGAAATAAGAATTTGACCGGGGACAACCGTATCTTCTTCCTGAACGGTTGCTTGACCATTTATAACTAATATTTCTTTAATTATACCAGTTTTTTTAGCTATAACGTGGGTATGAATATCATTTTTTTCCTTTTTTACTTGCGCTTTTTCTACTATTTCAACAGATACTTTCGTTCCTTTAACCGTAATGCCAACCCAGGATATTTCAGGCAAACGATTTTGAATTACCTTTTCAATTTTTTTAGCTTTTAACTGTTTTTTTAAAATACCTTGTTTTAAACCGGCTCCAGCCGCCACCCCTAAAACTTCACCGCTTGAATAATAATGGTTGCCGGTTACTTCAATTAACCATATAAACGAACTTAAGAAGTATAAACCCAAAACGAAAATTACTATCCCCAAAGCCATGGATTTACGCCGTTTTATACGCGAATAAAGAAAGGGTGCCCCCGTCCGCTTTTGAATCCAAAACCGGCAATGTGTCTTTCTGGCCACCTGGCGAAGGGTACGAACAGCACTCAATCTCACTTTTAACAACAGCTTGTCTTTGCTAATACTGGTAATATCCCATAGAACAATCCCGTTGCTAAAAGCTAAATTAATAAATTTTTCCGGTGACTTACCTTTAACTAAAATAACCACGTAGCCCATTAAATAAGAAACTAAACTAAAAACAGGCATATTCTTGCCCATCCTTATTTAAGAGTATGCCTTTAATTTCTCCCTCAATACAAATCTCCTCAGGGACAATACTACGAATTTTTAATTTATCGCCATATACCGTTAATTCACCTGCCGTGGTGTAAATGCGTACGTGGGAAGTGGTGTACTCAATAATACCGCGGTGATTTTCTATAAATGCTTTCACGCCACCGATAAGAGTAACTTTTGGTAAGTTGAGCACAACATCACCAGGGAGTTCTAGAACTTCAGACACTTTTTGTTTAAGGTGTTTTGCCATATCCTGCTTGTTCATAAAACCACCTCTAGCCAAATATATGTCCTTACGAAAAATAAATTACCATAGAAAACTCAATTTACCATAATGCATCATGAATAGATAATTTAAACCTCAGTAAAACTATTCTCTAAGGAGTTCCCCATGACGAACTTTCATTCTCTCCATTAATCATGAAAATAGTATATTTAGCAATTCCCCCTCCCCTTGCGGGAGGGGG
>DMDI01000154.1 GCA_003445555.1 Desulfotomaculum sp.
ATCCTCCGGCGATACATCGAACGCACCCTGCACCTGGCCGTGGAAGCCTGCCTGGATATCGGCAATCACCTTATTTGAGAGATCGATTCCTGCAGAAATAAGCCATTGCCGCCTCCGGTCCCGGCGTCAGTTCAATCCGTTAGCGACTGGTAGCACTTATTAACTGCCGTTGCTTTCCGGGTAATTTTTAAATTTGAGCAATGATTTCTTTTGTCTTTACTTCTAACCCGTCCAAAAGAAGCGAATGGATCTTGCCTTCCTCTTCAATCCTCTGACTAAGAGTAAATTTTTCCTCCTGGCCCACGTATACTTCAATACTTTTATCTTCCAGATCTACGACCCTTATTCTTTAACCCCGTGCCTGGCGTATGTCCCGGCCTTTTTCTTCAAATCATAATAGCCGGTGGAAGGAGACAAAATTTCAATTACCAAGACGATGCAAAAATTAAGAACTGCCAGCCTGGTCAGGCTTTTTATTTTGCTGCCTCGCCTCCAAGGTTAGGGAGCCAAAACCTGCTTTTCTTCGGCCCTCGCTTTTAAATCGGTTCTTTTATTTTGTTGTTTCGCCTCCCCACTTAGGGAGACGCCCTCCTGTTTTTCTTCAACCCGAATTCTTAAAGCAGAAAGCCAGTTATCATAGGTTTTTAAGCTATATCTCTTCCATACATTAACAGCCTGCAGATAGTTGTCCTCTACTTTACCGCTTAACTCCAAATTCTTTGCCGTGTAATCATTAATCCTCTTAAACCAGTCATCGAGAAAATTCAGCCCTTCTTGAAAAAACGCCCCTTTCATTAATTTTTTTTCTGGTTATTTTAAAGCCGGCCAGACCGGCAGTTCTTCATCAGTTTAGCCATGGGAAAATGTAAGCAGCGGCTCATCATACAGTTCACTGGCCAAATCCACCTTTGCGCCAGGTATGCCGCAAGCATCAGCCCGGCACTGTTTGCAGTGTCTGAATACGGGTAAATATTTTTCCGCGGCTGCCCGGGCAATGTTTAGTTCTTGACAATCCGGCGGACGGCAGTTCTTCAGGTCATGCTGGGGAATAAGTGGAATGATATTGATTAAAGAGGCTCCCGTCTCTGCCGTAACCCGGGCTACTTCTTCTACATGATGTTCATTAACGCCAGGAATCAGGACAGTGTTGATTTTTACCACCACTCCAAGCCTGGCTATTTTTTCTATCCCCATAAGCTGGGTCAGGGTCAACCAGCGAGCGGCATTTTCACCAGTCATATACTGGCCGTGGTAATTGATAAAGGCACAAATGTTTTTCAGTACCGTGGGCTCTACGGCATTTACCGTAACAGTTACCGTTTTTACCCCTACGTTAATTATTTGCTCTGCCCTTTCCTTAAGCAATAGACCATTAGTACTCAAACATTTAATCAACTCGGGAAATTTCTGGTGAACGAGGGCAAAAGTTTTTAAGGCGTGATCGGTAGCCAGGGCGTCACCAGGACCGGCAATACCAACCACCGTTATTTGCGGGCAAAGTGCCAAAGCCCGTTCAACTATTTTTACAGCTTCCTCGGGAGTAAGCAGACGGCGGCTTATTCCAGGGCGTTTTTCCCACTTGTTAAAGCCTCGTTTGCAAAAGCGGCATTGAATGTTGCAAGCCGGGCTTACCGGTAAGTGAATGCGCCCGAAAGTGTTATGTGCTTCTTCGTTAAAGCAGGGGTGCTTTTTTACCAGGTGACCATATTTTTCCTTATAATCAGCTTGTGACCAATTTCTTATTTTATTTGCCGCCAAATTTTTTCACCTCCCCTCCGGTGTCGTCAATAACTTAACCCTTAGTATACTATGTTAATCAACTAACTAATATATTACCTAAAAAAAGAAGACTGTCAAGTCCTTTTTAAAAAAATTTTTTAGGATGTGACTGAATCCAGGCTTCTGGTGGATTCGTCGGCCAGGATAATCTCTGGTTTGTTAATAAGAGCCCGGCCAATAGCCACCCATTACATTTCCCCTCCGCATTTTTCCTTACGGTTAAAGTGGGCAAGAGAAAAAATTGCTGGAAAATAAATAAGGAACATTTGTCTTCCCAAAACAGGGATCGACATTTCCCCTTATCTCCTGTAAGTAAGTTCCTATTCTTAGCCTGACAACTATTAAAAACTACCGCACCAGCCATCCATAATCCTGCCTGCAATCCATGATATAGTCAACGTACACCTTCTGATCCTTAATCTGGTATAAAATCAGATACCATTTCTCAACGAACATCTTATGATATTTATTAGGCGGGATAAATTCGGCATCAAGAAACGGAAAGCGCTCCTGCGCTTGATGAAGAGAACGGATAGCATCCATCAGGTCATTTTTTACCTTGCGGGCGGCAGTAGGGCTTTTCTGCGCCAGAAAACGGACATGGCCCGCCAGCATCTGACGGGCACGGTCTGAAACAATCAACTTATATTGAGGTTTCTTTTCCATGTTCCACCTCGTCTATAATACCTTCAAGGTATTTATCCAGTTCATCCGGCGTAACTCCCGTGCGTCCTGCCAAACGGTCTTCCTCAACAGCCAGCAGTTCTTCGCGCAGCTTCAGCATTTTTTCACGACGGACAAATGCCTCTATGTCCATAACCACTAGATCGCCCTCGCCGTTTTTCGTAAGATACACAGGCTCACCGGAGGATTTGCACAAAGCCGCAATTTCGTTATAGTTTTGTCTGATGCTTGC
>DMDI01000155.1 GCA_003445555.1 Desulfotomaculum sp.
AAACTTTCCACCAAAGCAAGGTATGGAATCCGGGCTTTACTGGACATAGCCCAGCATAATCTTGAAGGACCGGTTTTGCTTCGGGAAATTGCGAAAAGACAAGATATTTCGCGAAATTACCTGGAACAAATTCTCATTTCGCTTAAGGCTGCCGGATTTGTGAGAAGTGAACGGGGGAACCGGGGAGGATTTATCTTGGCCAAAAATCCGTCAGAAATAAGGTTGGACCAGGCTGTCCAGGTGCTGGAAGGAAAAATAGCCCTGGTGGAATGCGTAGATGACCCCAAAGTTTGTCCCCGGACTTCATTTTGTCCGACCCACGAACTCTGGGGTGAGGTAACCGCGGCCATGAACCAGGTGCTCAAATCAAAAACCCTTCAGGACTTATTGGAAACGCAGAAGCAAAAAGGACACCCCCAGACAGCCATGTATTACATCTAAGGCGAGGAAATTCTTGACTGTAAATAAATAACGATTATTGAACGGACAGGTTATAAAGCCGAAGAGATTACGGAAAAAACAAAAGAAGAAGCCGGGGAAAATAAAAAGATAAGAAAAGAATGGTACCTTTTTGCCCTTGGGGTCACCTTGACTATATTATCTTACTCACCCCCAGAATCTTTTGACGGGGGGATTTAGAGTGCAAAAAAGTAATTTCTTTAGGTTAATAAAGAGGTGATATTTTTATGGGTTCATATGTTAACCTTTTAAAAAAGGCTGTTTATAACCAGCACCTTTCCCGCGAAGAAATTATCCGGCTGTTATCGGCAGCCGGCGAAGAAGAAATCAGGATGCTTTATGCCGCCGCTGACGAGGTTACCCGGGTGCATCTGGGAAACGAGGTACATCTGCGGGGAATTATTGAATTTTCAAACCATTGCAAACGAAACTGTCTTTATTGCGGGATAAGGAGAGGCAACAAAAAATTAACCCGCTACCGGATGGAACCGGACGAAATTGTAAATACAGCCCTATATGCCTTTAAACTAGGTTACCCCACCGTAGTCCTCCAGTCGGGGGAAGATGACTGGTATTCAATGGAAATAATGTGTTGGATAGTTAAAAATATAAAAAAAACAGCCAATCTGGCTATAACCCTTAGCCTTGGGGAAAAAAGCAGCCAGGAATATCACCGCTTAAAACAAGCAGGTGCCGACCGTTACTTGATGAGATTTGAAACCTCAAACCAAAAGCTGTACGGGCAGCTTCATCCTGGCGTAAGCTACGAAAACCGGATGCAGTGCCTCTTTACGTTGCGAGAACTAGGATATGAACTGGGCACCGGTTTTCTTGTCGGTTTGCCCGGCCAAACCATAGCTGATCTGGCCGGGGATATTCTTTTGCTTCAAAAACTGGATGCTGATATGGCAGGCATTGGTCCTTTTATAGCTCATCCGGATACCCCCCTTAAAGGCTGCGGCAGTGGTAATTTAGATATGGTGTTAAAGGTGCTGTCGATCGTTCGGCTCTTAATGCCCCAAACCAATATTCCGGCCACCACGGCTGTAGGCACAGTGGATAATATAGGACGGCAACGTGCCTTGAAAGCAGGAGCAAATGTAATCATGCCCAACGTCACACCACAAAAATACCGGGAACTGTACCAGTTATACCCTGGTAAGATATGCATAGATGAACGGCCGGAACATTGCCGGATATGCGTGGAAGGTCTTATTATGTCGGCGGGAAAAATCAGGGGCAGTGGTTTTGGGAGCAGTCCAAAATGGAAGGAAAGGGCGGCCGTAATCCAGCCTTAACGCAGGAAGAAAGAAATCATCATAACAACCCGGAGAATATAGGAAAAAATGATTGATGATAAATCAGAAATAATTTTTTAAAAAAGGACTTGACAGTCTTCTTTTTTTAAGGTATAGATTAGTATAATGATAAACTAAGTATACAAGCAACCTGGCAGAGCCTAGAGCATAGTACGGAGGACCTTAAGGAGGTGGAGCTTTTCACGCTTACGTATTCCTACGGTTAATACTACGGAAAAGGAGGATTTGCGTGTCGTTTAAGGTGGCCGTTGCCAGCAGTGACGGTAAATTTGTAAACCAGCATTTTGGTCGGGCTAATCAGTTCCTTATTTTTGAGATAAAGGACAACGGTGATTATGAATTTCTAGCCTTGCGGAAAAATATTCCGCCATGTAATAGCGGGGAAAGCCATGATGACCTGTTGACCAAAACGTTAGACTTAATTTCCGACTGCCGGGCAGTACTGGTAAGCCGGGTTGGTTCGGGGGCGGCGGAAGCTCTCATTTTGCGTGGAATCCAGCCTTACGTAATTCCCAATTTCATAGCGGATGCTTTGAAGCAGTTGGTTTTGTTTAGAGCTAAGGCAGATACAATGCAGGACGTCTTTGGAAGCTGTGATGAAAAATAATTAAGTATAGGAGGAATAAGATAAGATGACAAAACGAAAAGAGATTGCCATCTACGGGAAAGGAGGTATTGGGAAGTCCACCACCACTTCTAATCTCAGTGTAGCCTTAGCCGAAATGGGCTACAAGGTAATGCAGATTGGCTGCGACCCAAAAAGCGATTCCACAAATACGCTGCGGCGGGGAAGGTTTATTCCTACGGTACTCGATACCTTAAGAAGCGGCTCAAGCGATTTAAGCAAGATTGTCCATGAAGGATATAAAGGAATTCTTTGTGTTGAGGCAGGGGGACCTGAACCTGGCGTTGGATGTGCGGGAAGAGGAATTATCACCGCAATTGAACTCTTAAATCAAAAGGGCATAATCGAGGAATATTCGCCGGACGTGGTTATTTATGATGTGCTTGGGGATGTGGTCTGCGGCGGGTTTGCGATGCCGATCCGGCAGGGGGTTGCAGAACAGATATACGCGGTAACCTCTTCGGATTTTATGTCGCTTTACGCGGCAAATAATCTTTTTAAAGGAATAGTAAAGTATGCCAACAGCGGAGGGGCACTTCTGGGCGGAATTATTGGCAATTCGATCAATAAGACGGCGCAGCAGGAGATGATTAACGATTTTAGCAGGAAAACCGGGACCCAGGTAGTTGAATATGTTCCCCGGTCGCAAACCGTTACGAAGTGCGAACTTGATGGCATGACTACCCTAGAAGGTTCTCCAAAATCAAAGCAAGCGGCTGTTTACCGGAGTCTGGCCAAGAAAATTATTGAAAGCGGGAATAGCTTCGTTCCAAAACCACTCGACCCCGAAGAATTGTGGAGCTGGGGCTCAACGTGGGTAAGCCGGCTGTTGGGAGAACAAAAGGTGGCCTACGAAGGGATCCAAGATAGTAAAGGAGGAGGAATTTAAATGGTAAAAAAAGTTAAACTAAGCGAGAAAATTGTTCCCACCCGGGAAGATCGTTTGGGTACGATTATTGCGTACGGGGGAAGAGCGAACGAACTTGTTGATCTGGCGGCGCGGCGGTGCCTCAAGGCGCAGGACCGGTCGTTTACCCAAACAACCTTCTGCCAGGAATGGCTGGCTATGTTCACGCTCGCAACGATAACGGACGCGGTTTCCATCGTCCACGCGCCGGTCGGCTGCAGCAGTTCTCTGTCCTGCATCAATATCTTTAACCGTTTAGGTCATATCTTGCGAGGAAGGGTACCGTCGAACGCAAGATGGCTTTCTACGAATCTCTTGGAAGCAGATACAATTCACGGAGGGGAAGAAAAGCTTAAGAAAGCGATTATAGAGGCGGATAAAAGGTACCAGCCCAAATCAATCTTTGTATTTACCTCCTGTGTGGCCGGGATTATTGGCGAAGATATTGATGCGGTGGTAGAAAAAGTGCAGCCTGAAGTAACCGCGCTTGTGGTTCCGGTGCATTGCGATGGATTTAGGTCGAAGGTGTGGGCCTCCGGCTACGACGGTTCATTCCACGGTGTTTTAAGCTATTTAGTAAAGGAGCCAACGGCAAAAAGGGATGATTTAATCAACGTAGTTAATCCGCTCACCGTCGGAAGGCTTGATGAAGTTGAGATAGAGCGGCTCCTGAACAAGTTGGGACTTAAAGCTAACTTCATCCCCTGCTTTGCGAGCACGGACGCCCTCCGAAACTCAGCCGAGGCCGTGCTTACCACGAGCCTTTGCCCAACCTATAGCGAGTACTTTGTAAAATTATTGCAAGAGCGCTTTCAAGTTCCCTACACCCAGGAAGTAATGCCCATCGGGCTTGATAACACAGACCTGTGGCTCAGGGAAATTGGCAATCGGCTGGGAAGAAAGGAGGAGGTGGAGAAAATCATAGTCGAAGAGCGAAAAAGGGTTGAGCCAAAAGTAGCCGAGCTTAAAAAGAAGCTTAAGGGGAAAAAGGTTTTTGTGAGTGCAGGTCAGTCCAGAGCCATCGGGATCCCAAACCTTCTTGCGGACCTTGGACTGGAACTAATTGGTGTTACCGCCTTCCATTACGATGAGGTAATCTCTGACCGTTTTGCCGAACTGACGAAGAGGTGCGGGAATTTCTGCACGAGCATTGCCAACGTCCAGCCCTTCGAGCAGACAAATATCTTAAACAGGGAGAAACCGGATATTTACCTTGGTCATCTTGGTGAGTCTGTCTGGGCCGCCAAACAAGGATTCCCAACGGCGATGATCCTGATTTATTTATGTCTTTATGCCGGCTACAATGGGGTTGTATCCTTTGGAAGCAGGCTGATTAACGCGCTTACTAATCCAGCATTTAACAAAAGGCTGGCCGACCATGCCAGCTCAATCTATCGCGATACCTGGTATGGTGAGCAGCCATTTAAATACCTAAAGGGGGATTAAAATAAATGAGTGAAATTATTGAGACACCTAGATATGCGTGCGCCCTTGGTGGGGCATTAAGTACGGTTACGGCGATGAACAGCTTTGTACCGATCATTCACGCCGGGCCCGGGTGCGGAGTTCAGTTGTTCTACGGGCAAAGCTTTGTGGGAGGTTACCAGGGGTCAGGAAGATTGGGAGGTGTAAGCGTCCCTAGTACTAACACGTACGAGCGGGAGGTGGTATTTGGGGGGGAGCCAAGATTAAGGGAGCAGATTCAAAACACGATTGAACTGATCAAAGGGGATAAATACATCGTGCTTACGGGATGCACCGCAGAGCTTATTGGAGATGACGTAAAGGCGGTAGTGCGTGAGTTTGAAGATAAAGCGTTAGTCCTTTATGCCGAAACTGCCGGTTTTAAAGGGAGCAGTTATGTTGGTTATGAAATCGTGCTGAATTCTTTTGTTGATCAACTAGTCAAGGAAAAGCCCAAAGAAGATAAACTAGTAAACATCCTGGGGATTGTCCCGTCTCAGGATATATTCTGGCAGGGAAACTTGGCGGAAATTGAACGGATCCTCAATAAGCTTGGTCTTAAAGTCAACACATTCTTTAACGGAAGGTCAATTAATGATGCCTCCTCCGCGGCTTTAAACATTGTGTTATCGCCCTGGGTAGGCGCTGTCTTGGCCGAAAAATTACAGGAAAGATTTGGCACACCTTACCTGGTAAACCCGCTTCCCATTGGGGTAACAGAAACAAACTCATTTTTAAAACGGGTCGGTGCGGCGTTGGGGATTGAGGTTGCTGAGGTGATTGCGCAGGAGGAAGAGCAAACGTACAAATCTATTGAAAAGGGGGCGGACCTGGTGGTGGACTTTGACCTCCAGTTAAGGTTTGCCACCATCACGGATTCAAACTACGGAATAGCTCTGAGTAAATTTCTGGTAAATGACTTTGGGTGGATACCTTCCTTGGCCGTAATATCGGATGATATTTCGGAAAAGTACCGGGAATCAATTAAAAAAGAACTTAATTTCAGTCCAGGGCTTTCTCCCGCGGTCGTATTTGAGTCTGATTCAGGGAAGATATGGGAGGCGGTGGAAAAGGAGGGCCCGAACTTCATCTTTGGCGGTTCCCTGGACAAGGACCTGGCCGGAAAAATCGGCGCCAACAGGTTAAGCATATCCTATCCCATCACGGACAGGGTCGTGCTCGACCGGGGATACGCCGGATATAAGGGGGCGATAAATCTTATTGAGGATGTTTTAAGCGCGATAGTAGCTCCGTTGTGATTATTAAATAGGCATCTTAAAAAAATAGCCGGTTTTCAGCAGAGGGGTTAGTGCAATTAGGAAATGACCTGGTGGAAATGGGAAGCATTAAGAAGGACCCCGGGGAAAACTTGTTCGCGCCGGAGTTCAAAGGGATAACCTGGGGGTTCAAGTAAGAAAAAATAAAAGATAAGGATAAATGAAAAAGTTTGCTCTTCTTACCAGCTTTATTATTGGCGTTGGCATTCTAATCACCTTCTCCCTCTCCCTGGCTGGTGAGAAGGGGGTTGTCAGGGCAGGGCACACCGGCAACCCCCACCTTGCCCCCCTATTTGTAGCCGAAGATAAAGGCCTCTTTAAAAATCACGGGTTAAAGATGGTGCTTAAAAAATTTGGTTCTTCAAGCGAGATTGGTTATGCGTTGCTCACAAAGAAGATAGAGTTAGGGTTTTTAGAGTTGCCAAGAGCGTCTAAATTATTAAAAGAACATCAGCAAGCGGTGTTTTTTATCCGGTTCTTTTTGATACCTATCAGGGGGTAAAGGATACGGAACCAAGACACATTGCTTCAGCCAGGGTCTTTGGGGCCAGTGAATTGACCTTGATTAGGCGGGTATACCTCCCCAGTGCCCTTGGTTTTGTGGTGATGGGGATTAAAATAGGTATTGCTTTGGGGCTGGTTATGCTGGTTATTTCAGAGATGATCGGCGCTCATAGTGGCATTGGCTGGCTTTTGATTGAATCGAAAGATTTTTTCCGCTGGGAATCGAATGGTGGTATCTATGCTTACCTTGGGTTT
>DMDI01000294.1 GCA_003445555.1 Desulfotomaculum sp.
CTAGCCAAGAAGCTGGAAAAAGAGGCTGGCGCTTTATTCATGGATCAAAAAGAAGACGGTTCCTGGTATGAAAACCCCCTTGTCCCCTATCCACCCGAAGAACAAGCTTCTTCCCATATTGTCCAGTCGGGAGAAACCCTTTCCAAAATTGCCCAAACCTATGGTTTAACCTTAGACGAACTGCTGGCCCTTAACCCGGATATCAAAGACCCCAGTAAAATCACCGTTGGCCAAGAGTTAACCATCCTTATCCCCGGCTTTATCGCCTACCATGGTCCAGTTCTTACCGAAGATGATCGGGTGGTGATTCTCTCTGCCGACCAAACTCAAGAATTAGCCCAGGCAAAGTATGATGAACAGACTAAAGAATGGGAGTGGGAGAAACTGGCGGCAACGGCACCGGCGGCGACGGTTGAGGCAACTTTGGAAGACGCCTCGTCTCTATTATTAGAGTTAGATTCGGGAATTATTTCCTCCCTTACAAAAATTTCTAAAGAAATTTATGACAAAAAATACTTAAAGTCTTATAAAAATAGAGCCGATGAACTTATTACAGGAATGGGAATAACCGACCCTTATTTGGTAGAGCTTTACCGTGAATTTTTTAATACAGAATGGGTTCAGCCAAGCTGGCCAGGGACAGAGTACCATGGTTTAGGAATTTATACTCTTACGGAGCAAGGTAAAAAGCCATATCTTCACTCAGCGGTTGGTCTTCTTTATGGTTTTGTTCCAATTGAAAATATTCCTCAACAAGTAATAGAGGCGGAAAAAAATGCTTCGAACATTTTACCTCGTCCTTATTATCTGATTCTTCAAATAGGACCAGGCAAAGATCTAACTCCAGAAAATAACCCAGACGCTTTTGTTGCTTTAAAAATGGGTGCCCATATTTATGGAGGGGAGTATGATGCCTCAGGTTTTGCCCTAAAGAAAGCAGAAGATTCTAAATTAGAAGGTTTTGTCGTAGAAAGAATTACCAGTCAGGAACCAAGGAAAACAAGCAGAGGCCCTGACGCCTGGACTCTTGAAGAGCTGTCTTCTGCCTTTGGTTTAAGAAAGAACAGTCTGATTTTTGTCACCGGTATGGCACAAACCCCAGGCGAAGCCTCTGTTTCCTGGTTTTCGATAATTGTTCCAGAATTTCCTTCAGAGGAAGTCCAAAAACAGTATCACTTTTTTCTTGACTAAGTTAACTTTTTTCCCTAAAGTAGGGGCGCATCACGATGCGCCCGCATATTAACATGAATTTACCCAAAACGGGTGATTCATGAATCGCTCCTACTATAAATTTTTTGCAAGCCCTAGCCTGGCAAGGCAAAAGCTGGCTTTTTCTTAAAGAATATTCTCCTTTAAAACACCTCTTGAGCATTACCGGGGAAAAGGAGGCATGTTGTAAATGTGTTTGACTTATACAGAAAATTAACTTATTAGTAATAACGATGATACTATATTTTTAATAAAATGGAAAGGGAGATAAAAGAGGAAAGCCCCAAGAAGTTTTCGAGGCGAGAAATTCTTCGGGCCACCTCGTTGGCAATTGCCACCGTTGCCGCTTCAAAGGTTGCTTCTAGGCACCAAGAGACAGAGAAAGAGACTACTGTTTTAAAAAATAATGGCTTACCAACGGTTGGTCACGAGGTAACCTTTGTTTCTGCTCCTGCCCAAAAATCAACCCCCGACTTGCGAACGAGGGTTGCTCCAGGACTTGTCTCTCAATCGGTAGAAGAAAAGACGGAATCATCGGCTTTTATCCCAGAAGAGAGAACGAAAGAACTAAATATATTGGGGCCCAATGCTTTTGCTCCTTATGCCGGGTTTGGGGGGCCCGAGACACCCGCTGAAGAGGTGCTGGATTATTTTCCTAAATCGTATCAGGACGCTCCTGATGGCTTAAAAGGTCTTTGGGGTCGGGCGGTTGACGCCAAAACCCGCGGCGGTTCCCAAACAAATATTCCCTTACCGATTGAACTTGAAACTTTACCCAGTAAAGTTTATTTTGATTATCTTGCTGTTCCCGAAGGGACAAAGTTTTTTGACATTCAGGAACAGAAAGAGAAAATCATTCTTTGCTCCAGCGAGATAATTGTTATTGGAAGAATCGACAAGGAGGAAAATTTTTTAGTTCTTTACCAAGATCCGGTTAACAATGGTTATTACTTTGCCAAAGCAGGTGGGGATGTCCTTGTGGGGCAAGAGGATCTTGCGGCCAGAAAAAACTTAGTTGCCGAGGCGTTTAACACAGAATTCCAGAATTTAAAGGAGGTCGGAACACCGGAGGAAAGAGAAAGATGGTACGAGGTGAAAGAAGGCGACTCGTTGGCCTCTATTGCCGAGCGTTTCGGTTTGCCCTCCTGGCATTGTGTTTATGGAAAAAATCTGAAAATTTTAGACGAAGGCCCAGAAAAGATAAACCCGGGCCAAAAAATTCAGGTTCCCAATCGCTTTGAAGAAAGGGAGCTTGTTAATGGATTGGTGGTTGATAAAAATACTCTTTCCAAAACAGAAGAGTTTTTTGGGCCAAAAGAGGCGGAGCCGTCCCAATATTTTCCAGAGACGCAACATTTTGTAAAGGAACCATACCTGAATTTAATGCAAGAGCTTGGGGTGGAGATTTTGGGTTATCCTATTAGCGAAGCGCTGCCTGAAAATTCAAGTCAATATTTTCAAAACTTTATTGTTGAGTGGACTAAAGTTGATCATTATAGTTGGATTCCTGGCAGGCCAAAGCTGGATGGGACTAAACCGCATTTTTTGATGTATCCCTTAGGATGGACTTGCTATTTTTATTTAACACATCCCGGGGAAAAGTTTGTTGGTTATCCGCCGCCAATAGGACAGTTTTCCTTAGAAAAGGTTTTTGAAAAGTTTTATAAAGAGAACGGAGGAGTGGAAATATTTGGTTATCCGGTTTCTGAAATAATCACAACAGCGGATGGTAGTAAATCCCAGTATTTAACAAACTGTGTTTTAAATTATGCCCCTCAAACAGGCAGAGTGAGTATTTACCCTCTGGCGGAGGAATATTATAAAAAAATGCCAGAGGAAATAAAAAAATTCCCTTGGTTTGCCCCTGTTGATCTTGAGAAAAATAAGAAAATTTTTGTAGATAAAGCTTTGGAAATGGTTGGGAGAGACGAAGAAACACTGGTAGCCATCGAAGCCCGTGCTATAGCTTTAACGATTGCTATTAAGAATAATGACGAAGAAAGCCTAAAACTACCGAAGGAGTGCGCTAAAGATAAAATAATATTTGATAATTTAGCTCCCGGGCAGGAAATAAGTTTTAATAATGTTCGTGCTATTCTTGCTTGGTATGAAGCGCGATTTAAGATGAACCCAGCCTTAAATGAAGCCCTTAAGGAACTTAGTGAAGGAGGAGAAATAATTAATAGAATAATCAAAGATAAAACAAGCTCCGACCTATTTAAAGAAAATAAGATACCCAAATTGCCTAGTAATTGGGAAGATGTTTTCGTTTTTCTTGGCGGAAGTGGTGGTTTGGGGGGAGGATTAGGGGCAGATTATTGCCCGATGCTTTACGGTAATTATGATGAATATCGTGGTGATAGTCCAGATGATAAGCAAATACTCCTTGAAGCTCTCGTCCAGAATGGCTTGCACGAGGCAATTCATTCTTTTATCCAAAGCGAAAGTTTGTTGCCTCATTCTCCTTGGTGGTCAAAGGAGAAGCCGCAAGATCCAAATTTTGTTCCTACCGATGCTCGCAAGGGGCTTTTAGCTCATATGTCGATGTGTGTTTTAACATCAGCTGCCCAAAAGCATTATGGTTTTGAAGAAAAAAGAGATCCGCGGATTGATTATATTCTTAAAGTTTTAAAAGAAGGCGGGGTGGCTGATCCGGAAGCTGAAGTAATCCGGGCAGCCGCGACCTTTAATGGCGATAGCCTATGGGGTCTCTATGAGAAAATGAGGGGCGCGGACAATCCAAGCATGGATTCTTTAATGTCAACTCAAAACCCAGATTTAACAATAATTCAAAATTAATAATGCAGGAAGATGGTGTCTTTACTTGATAAAGAAGAGAAAGATGGAGTGCAAAAAAGTACTTGGCAGACTCAGTGGACTGCTTGCTTGACATCTTGGGAAAAAGATTAATAACCCCGGGGTTTCCCGATATTGTTACTTAAAAATCTGACACTTGGTATTTTTTTGGAACTTCATCAGGTGTTTTTAAGTTAAGGGAAAGGTAAGCTCTTTTAAGATGATAGTAATTCATATGCTTATCTACTTCACTTTGAAGTAATATCAGATCCCGAGGTTAGTATTTCCCCCAGCCCAAGTATTCTTTTCTTAAGCTTTGGGTTAAGGCTTTCAATGTTGTTTTGCTCATTTTTCCGGTATGGCCTGGCCACCCGGTGTCTTTTAGTATTTTTCTTCCCGTTATTTCTTAGTTGATATTTTTTTGAAAGTATTTTGTCAATAGTCGGAATGGCAAGATGGTTTCTTTTTATCCCCTCAGCGTCAAGCTCTGAGGCCAAAACAATCTTGGTGGTGTTTAACACAATATCCATATTCTACTACCAGATTATGGACTGTCTCATATTTAACTGAACATTACAAGTATTTGACTTATAGGAAATACCATGTTATACTTTGACTCAATAAAGATATGAGTCCTGAAAGAAAAGTTAGTCGAAGAAGTTTTTTACAGGGGTCTACCTTAATGGCAATGGCTTTTTTAGGGGAGTGTGTTCCAAAAGCAGAAGCGGAAGAGATAGAGAAAAATCCTGTTATTACTGAAAGGCTTTGGCAAGGAGACAAGGAGCTTCCTCTTTGGTTCATTGGTGCTTGGGGAGATAAGAATGACAACTTTATTGTTTCTGCTGTGGTGAGTGGCGAACCAACTTATAAAGGAAAAGAGACGGGTCGAGACATAAACGAGCTTCTTTACAATAGAGACTTCAGATCAGATACAGAAGAAATTATTGTCCCCGTTGTCTTTCAGAATCCTGAGAATGGTAAATTTTATCGTTTGAATCTTTCTCTTGGAAACAGAGACGTTGTCGCTAAAACCGGCATGATCAATCTGAAAGACGGGCAGTTTTTGGAAGGGTATTCTTCTGGAGAGGGTTATAATCTTTACCGTGGGGAGAGTGCCAATTATATGGTTTCAAAACAAGAGTTGTTTTCCCGCTTAGAAATAGGTGAGCAAATTGCATTTTCTCTTCCTACTTCAAGAGAGGCTCTTCACGGATACTTGCCACCACAGGCAAGGGAAGAAATTTCAGATAGAGTCGGGAAAAGTGAATATTTTCAGAAAATAGAGCGTGAAGGGGTTAGGAATAATTCCACTGTTATTGAGGCAATGCGTAATGGTCGTGATTTGCCATCTCTTACAATTTACTCCTCACAGTTTTTTATGAAAGAGTAACAATGTTTCCTTTGGCTTTCACTCTTTATTGACAAGATAAGGTAATTATTCTACTTAAACTATGGACTGTCTCATGTTTAACTTGAATGTAGTGAAAAGTTAATTTATAGCCCTTCCTTATGTTATTATCGGCCTTAAATAATGTCTGTTCCTGCCTGCCTTTTTAAGACAAGGAAATGCCCCAAGAAAAGGAACCAAAAGGAATCACCAGGAGGCAGTTTTTAAAAGGCGCTACCGCCTTAGGCGCCTCGGCCCTTCTTTCCTCCTGTGGCTTTAAGGGGGAACCCGCTGGGGAACAACCAACCAAAATTCCCTCCCCCACCGAAACAATTCCTCCTGCTAAAGCGCCTACTCAAGAATCCTCTCCTATCCCCGAGCCTACTTCTACTCCAGAGATTGTTTCTATCCCCGGGATTATCTTAACCGAGGAATACCTTAAAAACGCTTTTGCCGGCATTGGCGGCGAGGAGGTTATTACCAACGGTCAGGAGGAAGTTTCCGTGGTTCAATTTGGCCAGGAATATGTTTCCCAATCCTGGGGAGAAGAGATTAATTTTGCCAATTTACCCCAAAGCCCGATTAATTCTTTAAAATATTTAGTTTCCTTAGGCGTTTATCAGGGTCAAGAAGGCGTTTATTTTCCCGGAAAGCAAGGTGAAGAAGTTGTTTTTCCTCAACTAAAAGACTTGTCCTTTCCAACGTTAACCTTAGAAAAGGTTCCTTTTGAAGGAGAGCAAAGGGAGCAAGAACACCCGGAATGGATTTTCCCCCAAGGCCTTGTCCTTCGTCCCGACACCCAGATGACAGTCGTGGGCTTGCTTAATGACCCTAAACCAGAGGGGGAGATTACTGTTGATAAAGGGGCTCCCGGTGGCGAGCCTAACTCTGTCTTGGTTGCCTTTACCGACTATCTAAGAGCGGATGAAAACAACATCCCCCGCCACTACTTAGCCATTCTCCCCCTTCATTTTCCGGCCGACCCGGAAAACAAAAATACCCTCTCTCTTCAAAACTTCTTAAAAGCCAATGGTTATCAATATGACTCTCAAACAAAGGAGATTACCTTTATTGATCCCCAAACTGAAAAGCAGACTAGGGTGGGTCTTAACCTAATAGAAGAAGACTTTATCAAAGACTTAAGGCAGGAAACCGGTCTTGCCTTTGTGGACCAGATGAAAGGAGAGTTAATTAGAAACCCCGTTGTTCCCTATCCCGACCAGATGCCCGCTGTTTGGGAGCTTTCCAAACAAGAAGATGAGAAAGGAAACATCAGCTTTCTTCTCCAAGAAGAAAACGACCAAGGCGAACTGGTTCCCTATGCCCGAGCTTTTTATGATGAAGAGAAAGAGGGGTGGAAGTGGCAAAAGATTCTTTCTGCCGAGGAGAAATTAGCGCAAGTTCCCCAAATTGAAGGCCTAAAAGCCCTTTGGCAGGAAGAAAAGATTATTTATCAGGCCGAAGCGAATAATCCCTATGGCCTGGAGGAAGGAGAATACGCCGGAGAATTTGTCCCTAATGT
>DMDI01000222.1 GCA_003445555.1 Desulfotomaculum sp.
TGTTTACGCCCCGCCCAAAATTCTCCCTAAAATTCCCTTCCTTAAGCAAGAAAAAATAGACGAAATAATTCTTTTCGGCTTTGTTTTCCCTTTAACCTTTGCCTTTCTTTACTTTAGTAAGGTTTTTTTCGGGGCTAAGGTGCTGATTATCGTGCCGGTAGTGATTACCGCCACGGCTTTTGGCAGGTACTGGGGTGCTGGAGGGGCTGTTTTGGCCAGCGCCCTTTTATTTTTTTTGGACTATCTGATTTTCCGCCGCTTGCCCCCCGATATTTTACAAACTAACCTCATTGTAAGCAGTGTAACCATCCTTTTGGCCTGGTTAATTGGCGGACTTATGGAAGTAGAAAGAAAAACCCAGGACGAATTGGTTAAAATGGCCGATTATGACTATTTAACCGGTTTATATAACCATCGCTACCTACAGGAAAAACTGGCCTCTTCCTTGCCTGAAACATTCCCGGTCACTAAAAATGTCCTTTCCTCTACCACTTCAAAGAGTGCTGCCCCCGGAACCGGTAAACTAACCCTGGCTTTGTTTGATATTAACCAGTTTAAGTATTACAACACCCTTTTGGGCCACCAAAAAGGTGATGAAATTTTAGCCGCTATGGGCAAGTTATTACTGGAGGAGGTTAAAAACCCTTTTTACGTCGCCCGGTACGGAGGCGACGAATTTATGCTGGTTTTACCGGGGACGGATAAAGGGGAAGCTTTGCCGGTAACCCATGATTTAATAGAAAAAATGACCGCCGTGGTCACCTCTAGTTTACCGGAAAAAGAAAAGGCAAAAAGTATAAAGCCCCTTACCATATCCGTGGGGATGGCCGGTTACCCGGCGGACGGAGAAGCGGTTTTACCTTTAATCAGAGCCGCCGAAGATGACTTATTTAGAATAAAGTACAGTCTGGATAAAGCCTACCTTTACAAATCTGTCTTAAGTGAAATCAGCGCCCTAAAAATAAAAGATGCTTATCCTGCCCTGCAGGCTTTTGTGGCCCTTATTAACGCCCGGGACAGGTATACTTTTGGGCACTCGGAAAGAGTGATGTCTTATGCCGTGGCCCTGGGAGAAAACCTGGCCCTTTCCGAAGAAGAAAAAGATATCTTGCGTTACGGAGCCTACTTGCACGATATAGGTAAAATTGAAATTGAAGCGGCCGTTTTAAATAAAGAAGGAACTTTAGATAAGACCGAATGGGAAACCATGAAAAAACATACCGTTTGGGGCAATGAGATTGTTCAAATGATGGTTGCCCTAAAGGAAATAGGACCGGTTATCCGTTCTCACCACGAAAACTACGACGGCTCGGGTTACCCTGACGGCCTGAAAGAAGAAAATATTCCTTTTATGGCCCGTATTCTACGCCTGGCCGACAGTTTTGACGCCATGACCACCGACCGCCCTTACCGGAACGCTTTAAAATTTTCGGAAGCCTGTTTGGAAATAAAAAGGCACGCCGGCATTTTTTACGACCCCCGCCTGATAAATCCTTTCCTGGTTGCGGTTAGAGGAGTCTACAAAAAAACCTCGTAAAGGGAAGCAAAGGGACGTTCATTTTGCTTCCCTGTCGAAGCAAAGGGACGTTCATTTTGCTTCCCTGTCGAAGCAAAGGGACGTTCATTTTGCTTCCCTGACCAGACAAGTTAGGATGCTTTTTCCTAAACCCGGCCTGTAAACCCCAATTTTTCACACACAAGAAGCAAAGGGACGTTCATTTTGCTTCCCTGGCCAGGCATGTTAGGATACTTTTTCCTAAACCCGGCCTGTAAACCCCAATTTTTCACAAAAATTTTCGAATTAAAAATTGGAGGGGGAAGATATGCCAGAAATTAACCTTATGGTTTTTTGCCCTAACCGGATGATCCGTCAGACATTGGGAAATTTATTTCGCCAGACCGGACTATTTAACGTGCTAATGGAAACCGGTACTTTTAAAGAACTATTAGCCGCGGGAAAAAACTTTCAGCCGGAGATTTTGCTTTGGGCTTATTCTTATAAAGAAAATATAGCAGGAAACATGGTAAGTTTTAAAAAAAACTGCCCCCTAACCACCATAATTTACCTGGCCGATAGTACTGATAATGAGGAGTTGGCTAAACTGCCTGAAATATTAAAGGCCGGAGCGAATGGTTACCTTTCGCTAAAAATGCTCCCTGGGGATCTAATAAAAACCAGGGAGATAATTATCCTGGAAAATTACTTATGTTTATCAGCTTTTCTTAAATCTCAGTTGCTCAATATTCAGTTAAATGTAAACGATAATTATAATAACGAAGAAAAAATAAAAAACCTTCCTGAAGAAAAAGAAAAACTAACCCCCCGGGAAAAAGAAATTCTACATCTTTTAGCTCAAAACTATTCCAACCCGGAAATTGCGGCCCGGCTGTTTATCAGTGAAACAACGGTAAAAACCCATGTCAGCAGAATTTTAGCTAAATTGAAATCAAAAAGCCGCTCCAAGGCAGTGGCGGCCGCTTTAAACAAAGGAATTCTAGAGAAGCTATAAGAAGGCGTATTCCATATAGATAAAAGATAAAATTACAACCTCAATACTGAATAGTCATAATATTGCCATAATACTATATTAATGGCAATATAAAAATCATACTAAAGTATGATTGCAATAAATGCTAAGTTATGCTAATGTTTTACTAAATTTAACCTATTAACCCAGGTTTCTGTTTCGAAAAAGGCAATCCGCGAGAAAATATAAAGCGGAGCGCAAAGCAAAGGACCCTTAGGGGAAGTACGCTTGGGTAAGCCTGGCTGCCGAAGAACAGAAAATTTATTTCTGTTGCTTCGGCTTAATTTTTTGAAAGGAGCTGAGGAAAATTGCAAGGTTTTTTGTAGCTTTTTGGCCTGAAGAAATCAACAAAAATGCTGGTAGGAAACATACCATTCTCTTTTGATAGTATGTTTTTTCCCGGCCTCGCTTAAAGAGTTGTTTAAAAATATTTAAAATATTTTTACAAGGAGGTGAGTTATTAAAGAAAGAAAAAATTATGATTTTTTAAAAATCTGAAAGGAGGAAAGGAATATGAAAAAACTGCTGGCCATAGTAGCGTTTGTCATGTTGTTACTATTGATGAGCACAGGAGCGGCTCTGGCGCTTCCTAACGGTACGACGTTTGAACTTGATCGAAACGCACAGGATAGCAACGCCAAGAATGTGCTGCCCGATGACTGGGATTCGCTTTTCCCGGTTAACCAGTCACCAGCGGCTAAAGTCGCCGTTTTCGTTCCAGACCCTGAAAAAAATAATATTTTCACCACCGGCGGCTCCAAGGATATTAACGATGTTACCGAGTGGGGATGGACCGCCGGCAATGTGCCGGATAAGGATGATATCACCAATGCCTACGCGGCGGCTTATAATGTTGACGGCGACCTGATTATTTACTTTGGTCTTGACCGGTACGCCAATAACGGTGATGCCCAGGTTGGTTTCTGGTTTTTCCAGAATCCCGTCGGGCTTAACTCTGATGGCACCTTTAGCGGTACCCACACCGTGGGTGACATCCTTGTTCTGAGCCACTTCACCCAAGGCGGCGTCATCAGCAACATTGAAGTCTATAGGTGGGTGGGTTCAGGGGGTAGCGACGGTTCCCTTGACCTTGTACACAAGGGTGTTGACTGCATGCCCGGTCCCAGTGGCATCGTTTGTGCCACGGTAAACCAAGCCGGTACACTGGCGCCGTGGCCGTATACGCCTAAATCCGGCCCGTCAGGGACTTTTCCCGAGGGAAGCTTCTATGAAGGAGGCATAAACATATCGGAGCTTATTCCCGAGGGTCTGTGCCTTTCCAACTTCCTGGCGGAGACCCGTTCGTCTCAATCGCTTGACGCTCAACTTAAGGATTTTGCCCTAGGCACATTTGACCTTTGCAGCATTGAAGTGGAAAAAACAGGTGATACCCTGTCCAAGGTTGGTGATACCGTAACCTATAACTTCACCATTACCAACACCGGCGCCTCAACGCTCTATCTGGATACCATTACTGATACCGTGCTCGGTAATCTCAAAGCTCAAGCCCTTGCCGCCGGCTGCGGTACCCTGGCGGGGGGAGCATCCTGCGGTTTCAGCGTAGACTACACCGTCCCCGATGGTGCGGCCGACCCGCTGGTAAATGAGGTTACTGTAATTTATAAAAGCACGCCAGCGCTGACCGGCCCGGCCATTTCGGACACGGACGGTCATTCGGTGGACCTGTTCCAGCCTTCGATTACGATTGACAAGACGGGTGACGCCAT
>DMDI01000102.1 GCA_003445555.1 Desulfotomaculum sp.
AATAAAGTCCTTTTTAAGCCAGGTTTTTTCGTTTCTTTGCAGCTTTTTTTATAGCCGGGGAAATTATTATATTTACGAAAAACCCTTGACTAAAAATGAAAAGTATCAATTTAATACGAAGCTTCAAAATGCCGTCATAAAAATAATTTCCACGCCAGAGGAATTTGAACAGCTTGTATCTAATGGTTATGATTTTAAAATGATGCTTTTTAAGCCTAAGCTTGAAAAAGGAGCTTTGGCATTTTGCGCCTTTATAAATAAAGAACTAGCCCATGTAACCTGGGTAGCCTTAAATAAAAAGACCAAAAAGGAAATAGATTACCTACCTTTTAAAGTAGCATTTCAAAATAAAGAGGCCTGTTCAGGGGCCTCATTTACCAACCCTAAATTTAGGGGAAAGGGTCTTTTAAGTTATATTTATGCCGTTATTTTTCCTTATCTAGCCCAAAGAGGGATAGATAAAGATAAGTATACTATTAAAGTAAATAATATTCCTTCCCAAAAAGCCATGAATAAATTTAATCATGTTATCATCGGCAAGGGCCATTATTTAAAAATCCTCTGGTGGGAATTTTGGAAAGAAGAACCGGTAAAGGAGCTAAAAGAAGTATGATTCCTGTTTGCGAGCCATTACTTGACGAAAAAGAGTTAGCTTATGTGGTAGATTGTCTAAAAACAAACTGGATTTCTTCTAAGGGCAAGTATATTGAAGCCTTTGAGGAAGGTTTTGCCCGTTATTGCGGCTGTAAATACGGCGTTGCCACCACCAGCGGGACCACGGCGTTGCACCTGGCCCTGGCCGCGTTAGGTATAGGTTCCGGCGATGAAGTGATTGTACCGGCCTTTACCATGGCGGCCACGGCTTTTGCCGTTGTTTATACCGGGGCAAAACCAGTGCTGGTAGATGCCGAACCAGATACCTGGAATATTGACCCGGCTAAAATTGAAGAAAAGATTACCAGCCAGACCAAAGTTATTTTGCCGGTGCACATTTACGGCCACCCTTGTGAGATGGACGCAATCATGCAGATGGCCCGAAAATATAACCTGTGGGTGGTGGAAGACGCCGCCGAAGCCCACGGCGCGGAATACAAAGGTAAAAGGGCCGGGAGCATCGGCCACGTTGGCGGCTTTAGTTTTTACGCCAATAAAATCATTACCACCGGGGAAGGGGGGATGGTGGTAACCAACAACCCTGAAATTGCCCAAAGAGCTAGGCTGCTTAAAGACCTGGCCTTTTCCCCCGAAAAAAGGTTTTTACATCTAGATATAGGTTTTAACTACCGGATGACCAACCTTCAAGCTGCCATTGGCTTGGCCCAGTTGGAAAAGGTTGATCATTTAGTAGCCGCCAGGCGCCGCAACGCCCACTATTATAATCGTTTTCTAAAAGACATGCCGGGGATAACCTTACCCGTAGAAAGAAAAGAGGCTAAAAATGTATATTGGATGTACGGCCTTTTAATTGAAGATGAATTTGGCATGAGCCGGGATGAACTTATGGATAGGCTTAGGGAGAAGGGCATTGAAACAAGGACGTTCTTTTACCCTATGCACCAGCAGCCAGTTTTTCAAAAGATGAATTTATTTAACGGTGAAAAATATCCTGTTGCTGAAGCTTTAGCCCAAAAGGGCTTATACTTACCTTCCGGCTCCGGCCTGAAAAAAGAGGAAATTGAAGAAGTTTGCCAAACAATCAAAGAAATTAGAGCGAGAATTTAGACATTCTGAATTTAGACATTCTGAAATAAGTTTTAGAAATTTGCTAAGGAGGAATGGCAAGATGGAATTTGAAGTGTTGGAAATAAAAGTCCCGAAAGAATTATTAATAAGAATGAAAAAGGAAAAATTTGCTGAGGATATGAAACTTTTTACGGCAATGAAATTATACGAAGAGAACACCCTGTCATTAGGAAAGGTAGCAGAACTGGCCGGGAAACATAAAAGCGAATTTATGGAATTATTATCAGAAAACAAAATAGATGTTATAAGGTACTCAAAAGAGGAACTAGATGAAGAAATAAAGTATCTGTACTGATTGATGATCTGGTAGCAAGAAAGATAGCAAAGCTTAGAGGATTAAATGTTATTGGTACAATAGGTGTTTTAATGGACGCCAAAGAGAAAGAACTTATACTTGCGTTGAAGCCATTATTAGATGAATTGCTCAAGAAAAGAATCAGGATAAGTAAGGGCCTTTATAACCATGCTTTGGAGTTAGCAAATGAAAAGAGAGAATAAAACAGCAATCTAAGAGGAAAAAGGGTTTTGCCTGCATATTATGAAGGATTGCCCAAGCAAAGCTAAAACGGCCTGAAAAAAGAGGAAATAGAAACAGTTTGCCAGGCAATCAAAGAAATCAGGGGTATTTAAAATAATGGCCATGCCTATTAATTGGGGAATTAAAAAACTCCTTTTGTTTTGCTTATTTATTTTGTTAGCTGAGTTGGTATTTGCAAGATTATCTATGCTAGGCTATAATTTTCTGATTATAAGACAGATCACTGGTTTCATCTTCCTTAATTTTATTCCGGGTATTCTTATCCTCAGGATCTTCAAAATTTATAATTTAGGCTTAGTGAGAACAACATTGTATTCTGTTGGCTTAAGCATTTCCTCTGTTATTTTTGTTGGGTTTTTTTTCAACACTACATATCCCTACATTGGAGTTTCAAAGCCAATTTCTATTTTACCTGTAACTTTTACCTTTAGTGCTTTTATTGCTGTATTGATCCTTCTAGCTTATATACGTAACAAAAATTTTTACCCTGCCAAAACAGTCCAGATAAAAAATCAAAAACCATCTCTCTCTCCTTTTTTGTTTCTTATTTTACTTCCAGCCATTGCTGCTCTGGGAGCGCTTCTGGTA
>DMDI01000146.1:0-3930 GCA_003445555.1 Desulfotomaculum sp.
GTATTCCACCGGGTCTTCAATGGTAACAATATTTTTCTCAAGCGTGTTTAAATTTTTTAATATAGCGTATAAAGTAGTTGTTTTTCCGCTTCCGGTTGGCCCGGAAAAAAGAACCATCCCGTAAGCAACTTTAATCATTTTTTGCAATGATGCTAAATTTTTAGCTTCAAAACCCAATTGATTCAAGTTGTCCGGTTGGCGGCTTTTGTCCAGCAGGCGAACAACCACCTTTTCACCAAAAACAGTGGGCAGGGTAGAAATCCTTAAATCAATTGCTCTGCCTTGATACTTAATTTGAATACGTCCATCCTGGGGAAGTCTCCTTTCGGCAATATTAAGCTCGGCTAGAATTTTAAGCCTGGCCACTAAAGAAGCCTGGACCCGGCGGGGTAAAACCTTTGTTTCCCGCAAGATTCCGTCAACCCGGTACCTTACCCGTAAGCAATTGGCGTTAGGTTCCAGGTGAATATCGCTGGCTCCTTCTTCAATAGCCTCTGTAATAATTTTGTTAATCAGTTTAACGGCTGGGGCTTCTACATTTAGAGCCTCGGCGGTATAATCTAAATCTAAGGCCTCATTTTCCACCACTTCAAACGCTGGAAAATCCCCTTCTATTTCCGGCATTCCGTAGTATTTTTTAATGGTGGCCTCAATTTCCTTTTCTTCGGCTAAAACGGGGATAATCTCGTGTCTGGTGATCAAACGCAAATCATCCAACACTCGTAAGTCACCAGGGTTGGTCAAAGCTACTTTTAAACTGGGCCCTACTTTTTCTAAAGGAATAACTTTATAACTTCTGGCCTGATATTCAGTTAACAGAGACAAGATATTTAAATCTCGAACGAAAATATTTTCTACCCTGGAAATTCTCGCGCCAGGCTTTAAAGAATAATTATTTTCTTCAATAATGTTAATTTTATCAATTGACATTTTTATCCTTATTTTCGTTTATAGTAATTACTCTTATAAAATACTTAATAAACTCGTAGAAAATTAAATCTTAAATAAATTTTTTATACGACAAATACACCTATATTTTAAAATTTTCAATTTTTAATTTTAAGTTGAATTAATCGTTACTATATTTAACCCAAAAAATTTTTATTTACAAATACAGCCTAAATAAGCTATAATTTTACCTAATTATAAGGTAAGCATAACCAAAAATAAAGTATTTTTATCAGGTTATTTTAAGTGCGTATTAAAAAGTTGTTCTTTAACCAAAAAATGTTTTTTGGTAATGATGGTTTTACTTTGCTTGAAGTTATCATAGTAGTTCTGATTATTGGCGTGCTTTCAGGCTGCGCCCTTAGTTTTTCCGGGCTAATCAACAAGCATAATTTAACCAACGCGGCCTTAATAATTGCCCAGGATATTCGTTTAACCCAGCAATTAAACCTGAACCAAAATGGGGCTTATACAATTTTATTTGATTGTTCCGGGGAAAGGTACTTTATTAAAAAGGGCGTTGCGGCCTATAAAACGGTTAAGCTGCCCTCGGGAGTAGACCTGGTAGGAACTAATTTTAATTATAACGAATTAGGGTTTAGCCCTGACGGGGCACCCTTTAAAGGTGGTCATTTAAGCGTAAAGAATAAAAATAATCACTACCTGTTTGTAATTGTTAATCCTGTAATCGGGCGGGTAAGAATAGACACAAAGCCGCCGGTTTAAAATATTTGGGAACAGCTTACTACCAAAGGGGAACAACTTACTAAACTTCCGTTAAGCATAATTGAGTATGGTATCCCCAAAAGCAAAGAGTACCCGGGTTTTATTTAAATTTTGACAATTATGACCATGATATATTTAATTTTTTTTATCTCGGGCCTTATAACGGGAAGCTTTTTTAATGTTTGCATTTACCGCCTGCCCAGAAAAGAATCGGTAGTTTTTCCTCCCTCCCGTTGCCCCCTTTGCCAGACAAGACTGACCCCCCGGGACCTGGTGCCGCTTTTCAGCTACCTCTGGCTAAAGGGATGCTGCCGCTATTGCCAAGGTAGGATAAGTTGGCGCTATCCGGCGGTAGAATTACTTACCGGTCTTTTGTTTATGATGCTGTACGCTCATTTTGGCTTTAACTTATGGCTGGTTAAATACCTTATCCTAACCTGTCTTTTAATGATAATCTCCTTTATTGACCTGGAGCATTATTTTATTCCTGACCAATTAATTTTACTCATGCTTGGGACAGGGATACTGCTTAATTTTTTTACGCGGGAACTGCCAATTCCCTCTATTCTATGGGGAATGCTGGTGCTCGCCGGGACCCTTTTTCTGCTTGCTGCCCTCAGCAAAGGTGGAATGGGAGGAGGGGACATAAAACTAGCCGGGGCGGCCGGTCTTTTTTTGGGTTGGCCGCAAAGCCTGCTGGCCTTATTTTTGGCCGGTTTTCTGGGCGGTATTTTTAGCCTTATCCTTCTAATTTTTCAGCTTAAAAAAAGAAAAGACCCGCTGCCTTTTGCCCCTTTTTTAAGCGGGGGGATAATTCTTACTGTTTTTTTCGGCCAGGCTTTATTGAAATGGTACTTCAGTCTGTAAAAATTCGCCCTTCTCGTCTTCTGAAGTTAGGGATACTTTAATTTTCTATATTTTTAAATCCGACAGGCTTTTTTTATCAATTCCCGCCATTTAGCCGAGGGGCGGCGTTTAATTTCCACCTGACCAATCTTTACAGGTAAGACAAAGGCTATCTCCCCTAGCTGGACTTTCTTATCCCTTTGCATGGCCCGGATTAAGTCTTCTCCGGAAATAGATGGGGGCAGGTCGGTGGGTAAACCGGCTTGCCCGAGCAGTTTTTTTAAACGCTCCGCCTCCCCTGCCGCCAAAAGACCCGTATGCACCGCCAGGTTTGCGGCCGTGGCCATTCCAACGGCCACCGCCTCGCCGTGCCGGTAAGCCTGGTACTTCGTTAAGGCCTCCAAGGCGTGGCCAATAGTATGGCCAAAGTTTAATATAGCCCTTAAACCCTCTTCTCTTTCGTCTTTTTGTACCACCCCGGCTTTAATCCGGCAGGAAGTGCTGATGGCGTGAATTAAAGCTTGCGGCTCTAAAGCCAGCACCTTAGGCAAATTTTCTTCCAGCCAGGAGAAAAACTCAGCGTCCGCAATAACCCCGTACTTAATCACCTCAGCCAGGCCGGCAACCAGTTCCCGCCGGTCAAGAGTATTAAGCACGCTTATATCAATTAAGACTAATTTAGGCTGGTAAAAGGAGCCAATAATATTTTTACCCCCCGGGTGGTTAACAGCCACCTTGCCGCCAATACTGCTGTCCACCTGGGCCAAAAGGGTAGTGGGAATTTGAATCAAAGGAAGCCCCCGCAAATAAGTGGCGGCCACAAAGCCGGCTAAATCTCCCACTACCCCGCCGCCTAAAGCAACAACCGGGGTGCGCCGTTCAACTCCGCGGGCAAAGGCTAAATCGTAAAGCCTGGCTGCCTCATTTAAACTCTTGGCTTCTTCCCGGTCCGGAATCTCTCCCCAAATAATCCGGTAACTGCCGGTTAAAAGGGCGGCTGTAATTTCCCGGCCGTATAAATTTTTTACGGTGGGGTTGGTGATTAAAAAAATTTTTTGGCCGGCATCCGGCGCCATTTTTTGTAAATAATTAGCCAATTGCTTTAGTATTCCCGGGCCAATATATATATGGTAGCTGTTATTACCCAAGTCAACCAGGACATCCTCAATCTGATTCAGTCTATTATTATAAAAATATTGAAGCTCGCCCTTACCTTGAAGATAAGCGATAATTAGTTTTACGGCTTTTTCCGGCGTGTTTTGCCCTGTATCAATCCTAAGTTCGGCTAAATTCTCGTAAATTTCTTTTCGGGCGGCAAAAAGCTTTTTTATTTGTTCTTGCATATCATCAGCCCGGCTTAAAAGGGGCCGGTCACCCTTACTTTTTACCCGCCGGTAAATCACCGCCGGG
>DMDI01000146.1:4040-4386 GCA_003445555.1 Desulfotomaculum sp.
CCCGCCGGTAAATCACCGCCGGGTCGGCCACAAGATAAATAAAAATCCCGCTTTGTTTTAACAAAGCGGCGTTAACGGGATTTACCACCATTCCCCCCCCGGTGGCAATCACCAATTTTTCCTGCCGGGCTAATTCTTTTACCAGTTGGGATTCCTTTTCTCTAAAGCAGGCCTCTCCCTCCTGGGCAAAAATTTGCGGGATGGTCTTTCCGGCCAGTTCTTCTATCCTGGCGTCGGTATCAATAAACTCCCACCCTAAACGGTAAGCCAAGAGCCTGCCGATAGTGCTCTTGCCCACCCCCATAAAGCCATAAAGAACTATATTCTTCCCCATTAAATCACCTGA
>DMDI01000057.1 GCA_003445555.1 Desulfotomaculum sp.
TTCCTTTTTGCGAAATTATTTAACTAAAGAATTGATTAAAGAATGTGACCTTTACGTTTACGAAAAAAAGGGTCAGGAGTGGCGAATTACCGATAAAAACTGGGAAATGGTACGGGATAACATAGTAGTTAATCTAATTAATGGTGGATACCCATACCTTACGCTAGAAAACGGAGATTATAATAATCAGGGAGAGTTGTATTTAAAACACCATTTTGAAGGGGTTGAGCTGGATGTTTTTTATTTAGAAAATACCCTCCCCCATATTTATAATATATGGGGCAGACCGGTACACTTAGAAACAATCGTTGACAAAAAAAATATTCTTTTTACCTGCAGCGGAACAAAGGTGGTAAAAAAATATTTGTAGCCATTTAGCGAAGCGCTTAATTTTTTTCTCCCCGCTGAACCATTCTAATATCCACCTCGGTCAGTAACCTGTACGGCCGGCATATTTGATAAATCCGTGAGGTGGTGCGTTCACCCAAATAATCTTCTAAATCTTCTAATTTTATATTGCTGGTGATAATTAATGGCAGACAGTGATTAAGCCGGTAGTTGAAAATAGAATAAAGCTTATTGCGCGTCCATTCGGTGTAATTGTGGGCCCCAAGGTCATCTAAAATTAATAACGGGGTTTTCTGGGCTTTGGCTAAAATGCCGGCTTCCGTATCCTCACCGGGTAAGCGCCCCGGTTCGTAAGTGGCGCGCAGTTGGTCCAGCAAGTCAGGGACCACAATAAATAAAACCTGGTATCCTTCTTTTATGAGCGCATTAGCTATACAACAGGCTAAAAAAGTTTTTCCGCTTCCTACCTGCCCGGTAAGAAATAATCCGTCAAGGTAGTTATTTTGTTTAAAATGGACCACAAAATCTTTGGCCGCCTTAAAAGTAATTTTAGCCAGTTCGTAAAAGGTGGTCCCTTTTGCCGGGTCGATATTTTTACGGGAGTAATACTTAAAATTAAAATCAGCAAAAGTACAGGCTTGCATGCGTAAGGGTATTCCCGATTCTTTAAGCCGGTTAACTAACGTTCTTTGCTGCCGGCAACTGCATATTACCGCCAGGTCATTTTGAACAATTACTCCCCGGTCGTGGCACAAATTACAGAAAGCCATATGATTACTCCTTTAAAAATCATTTTTCAGGCAGGGGTGTTAAATTTAACGCCCCTATCATTGATGGTTAAGTTTTTTTCTTTTTTATTTAGCTTAAATAAAGGCTCTTGATTAACTCCTTTTTCTTGGTGTCGGTGTTCTTTTTACCCTCGTTGCGGGGAGGAGTCGTGTTTTTTTTGTCCTTTTGGGTTAAAAATTGCTGGTCATACGCCGTAATAGCCTCTAGGTTCCGTAAATTATTTTTTTGCCAGCGCAAAAGAATGCGGTCAATATATTTAAAGTTATGCTTTCCCATTAAGACGGCCCGCCGCAAAGCTTCTAAAATTATCCCCTGGTCTGCTTCCAGGGCCCATTTTTCAATCTGCTCTATTTCAATAGGCGATAAAGGACGGCCAAATTCATTTTCAAAAATTTTAACTAAAACAGCCAGCTTGCTTTCGTCTGTTAAGCCAGGACCATCTGAAGCTTGACGAACTTTTTCAAGTTCTTTTACTTTAGTACAGGCCCAAATTTCTGATATTTTTTCAAATAAAGGTTCAAAATCATACCCCAGAAAAACTTCCTGGCGCTCTTCATCATAATATTGAGTGGTAGAAAGCATCTCTTTTTCTAAAAGACTGGCTAAGTCTCGTTCTATTTGACGGTAATCACGGGTTAGACATTCGGCTAATATCTCTGGAGAGGGGTAATATTCTTTTTCACTTCGTAAACGTAATAATTGAATTAAAAGCATCATTTCAGCATCACTAAGACCAATGATGGGATAATAACGTAAGAGTAAACTTGGAATGCTGGTAACTCCCCAAACAAATAAATCGGCGCCAAAAGCAGCGGTAATGTTTCCCTTACCGTATCTTTTAACTGTTTTTCCAACTTTTAAGGTCATTTGCTGCCCCCCATTGATACATAAAATATTTTAAGGTAACCTAGGGAGGTTTGTCCAAGCGTAAAAAAACTGCTTAGGGTAAATTTTGAGGTAATCAGAAACAAATTTCTTCTTAAATCTCAAACGGATGGCGTGCGGTGAAAATATGCACCGGCAGTTTTAATTGAGATACAAGAGCTGCTGCCTGGGGCACGCGGTCCCCTAAGTCTTTTAACTGGTGAGCATCAGATCCAATGGTAAAAATATTTATTCCGCTTTCTCTGGCTAATAAAAGAATGTCCCTGCCAGGGTGAAATTCCGTCAGGCCCCGGCGAATACCGGAGGTATTAAGTTCTAACCCTATTCTTCTTTTTGCCATTTCCGCCAGGACAGGCTCTATTAAGCCGTTGTGTGCCCCTAAAATTTGGGGGCCAAAAATTTTTACGCCGAAACGCCGGTAAAGGTCAAGATGGGCCATACAATCAAAAAGGCCGGTCTTGACAGCCAATTCAAGTGTGGTAAAATACTCTTTAATTACGTGGGTTAAGCTACGCGAAACAAAATATTCCTCACATTCATTCACCGAAGATATGGCTCTGTGTTCTAAGCAGTGAACCGCCCCCAGAACAAAATCAAAGGGATAATTAGCCAGTATTTTTTCAATTTCTTTTTCGTATCCTTTTTCAAAGCCAACTTCTATACCGGCTTTAATCTTTAATGGGGAGGTTTTAAACTGTTGCTTAACCTGATCTAATTCAAGAAAATATTTATCTAACCAGTAAGCATGTTCCATGGGGTAACGGCAGCCATCAACCCTTACAAACCAATCCAGATGCCGCCTGGCAGGATCTACTTCAAGATGGGGGGTAAAGCAAATTTCTTTTAAACCTAGTTGCAACGATTGATAACAATAAGTAAAAAGACTAATGTCTTCCGCGTCCACTGAATAACCTGGGTGGATATGGTAGTCAATATAGTACATGTTATATGACTTTTGCTCCTAAAACAGATTCCATTTGGACCAGAGCCCAATTATGCGCCTGGAGGTCAAAACTGGCCACTCCCTGCCGGTAAACAACAACTTTATAATCACGGTTGCACAACTCTTCTACGGTATAAAGAACACAAATATTTGTGCAAACACCC
>DMDI01000082.1 GCA_003445555.1 Desulfotomaculum sp.
TGGTCTTAGCCAAACTCTCTCTTAACCGGCCCCAGACACTCATTTACCCTCCTCCGTTTTTCCGATCGCTAATAGTTTAATTTTTCAAAAGCCTGGGCCGCCGCTTGACTTTCGGCCTCTTTTTTGGAAGTTCCTACGCCGCGACCAATTTCCTGGTTACGATATATAACCGCGGCGGTAAATATTTTATTATGCGGCGGGCCCTTTTCATTTAAAATAATATACTGGATTGGCTCTGGAGACCGTCGCTGTAAAACTTCCTGTAACTCTGTCTTATAATCTCTTTCCAGACGTCCGGCAAATACATCTTCGATTACCGGTTTCAAGCAGCTTAAGGCAAATTTGCCGGCTGCCTCCCATCCATGGTCCAGAAACACTGCTCCTAACAAAGCTTCAAAAGCATCGGCTAAAATAGAAGGGCGCTCACGCCCCCCTGATTTTTCTTCTCCCCGCCCCATCAAAAGATAGTCCCCCAGATTAAGTTGGCTGGCTACGCGCGCAATAGAAGAAGCACAAACAATGGTAGCCCGTAATTTGGTTAGCTCGCCTTCGGCATAGTGGGGATAGGTGCGGTAAAGATAATCACTAACACTTAATTCCAGCACGGCATCACCAAGGAACTCCAGCCGCTGATTATTTTCCTGGACCAAAAGACGGTTTTCGTAAGTATAAGACCCGTGAGTTAAAGCTGTTTTATATAAATTCTCGTTGTTGCAGCGCAAGGAAAGTTGTTCTAGAAGGCGGTGAAAATTTTCTTCTTCTTTTTTTTGATTTAGACTGTTCATTACCATCACCTATTTACGGAATTCCTTAAAAACTAAAACTACATTATGTCCACCAAAACCAAGGGAGTTATTTAAAGCAATTTTAACGGGTGATACCCGGGCCTGGTTAGGAACAACATCGAGGTCACATTCTGGGTCAGGATATTCATAATTAATCGTAGGGGGAATAATTCCGTGATAAATAGTTAACCCACAAATTATAGCCTCCAGTCCTCCGGCCCCCCCTAAGAGATGGCCGGTCATGGACTTGGTAGAACTGACGGGCAGGTTTTGGGCCCTCTCGCCAAAAACATTTTTTATGGCCGTTGCTTCAGCTTTGTCTCCTAAAGGAGTTGATGTACCATGGGCATTGATATAGTCTACCATTTCAGGTTCAATACCGGCATCCTGGATAGCCCGCTTCAAAGCCAGGACGGCCCCAATACCTGAGGGATCCGGCGCGGTAATATGATAGGCGTCGCAACTGGTACCATAGCCAATTATCTCGGCGTAAATTTTAGCTTCTCTTTTTTGGGCGTGTTCTAATGTTTCTAAGATAAGAATAGCTGCTCCTTCCCCAATCAAAAAGCCATCCCGCTTTAAGTCAAAGGGACGACTGGCTTTTTCCGGAGCAATATTATTAGCCGTTAATGCTTTCATGGCTATAAAGCCGGCTACCCCTAAAGGGGTAATTGGCGCTTCTGAACCACCGCTAATTACAACGTCTATTTCTTTTCGTTGCAATAGACGAAAAGATTCCCCCAGCGCATGGTTGCTGGAGGCACAAGCACTAACCATGGTTATATTGTTTCCTCTTAAACCGTATGTAATGGCAATTTGTCCCGCTCCCATATTAGGAATCATCATGGGAATAAAAAAGGGACTTATCCGGCCCGGACCACGATTTAACAAAACATTATGTTGTTCTTCTATTGTTTCAAGCCCCCCAATTCCTGAACCTAAAACTACCCCCACCCGGTCGCGGTCCACCTTGGTTAAATCTAAACCCGCGTCCCCAAGGGCTATTTTGGCAGCCGCTAAAGCAAAATGAGTAAAGCGGTCCATCCGGCGTAATTCTTTTTTATCAATAAAATCAGCCGGGTTAAAATTCTTGACTTCAGCCGCAATGCGGGTATTAAAACCAGCCGGGTCAAAGCGGGTAATCGGGCCTGCTCCTGAGGTTCCTTGAGTTAAATTTGACCAAAAAGTTTTAATATCCGTTCCTAGCGGTGAAATTACCCCCATACCGGTTACTACTACCCGCTGCTTTATCAAACCTTGTCTCCTTTCCTTTTAGAGGTTGGAGGTTGGAAGTTGGAAGTTGGAAGTTGGAGGTTGGATTAAGGAATCCACTTTTCTAACCTCTGACCTCTAACCTCCAAATTGAAGGTTATTTGTACCTACTACCCCCCCCCTAACCCTTCTTCTTCAAGGGGGAGGGTTAGGTCCCTTCCCTTCTTCTTCAAGGGGGAGGGTTAGGTCCCTTCCCTCCCCTTGAAGGGGGAGGGAAGGGTGGGGGTTATTTTAACTTCCAGACTGATGTTCTTGAATGTACTTGACCGCGTCGCCAACAGTTTGAATTTTCTCTGCATCCTCATCAGGAATATTTAAGTCAAATTCTTCTTCCAGGGCCATTACTAATTCTACCACATCCAGGGAATCAGCCCCTAAATCATCTATAAAAGAAGACTCCATAGATATATCGCCTTCCTCTACTCCTAATTGTTCAACAGTAATATTTTTTATCTTTTCATAAACCGACATTTCCTTTACCCTCCTTGTAGGGGCGTTAAATTTAACGCCCCTACTTTTAATATAAAATTTAAAAATCACTTAATATTTATTTTATCATTTTAACTTATTTCCTTAAAAGCAACTAAACATTTTTTTAGTGAATCCGGATCTTCAACGGAAAAAATATTTGTTTTGCGGGCTATTTTTCGCAATAAACCGCTTAATACGTTACCTGGTCCAACCTCAATAAAAAAGTTAACCCCCTCTTTTAACAAATAAAGCATACTTTCTTCCCAGCGTACCGGGTGGGATACCTGGCGGCTTAAAAGATTACGTACTTCTTCTTTATCTTTAACGGGCAAAGCCGTAACATTGGCCACCACAGGAAAAACAGGCGGCATAAGATCGTTTATTTTGTCCAATTCACCGGCTAATTTTTCACCGGCCGGACGCATTAACGAGCAATGAAAAGGAGCGCTTACCGGCAAATAAACGCAGCGTTTTGCCCCTGTTTCTTTAACCAAGGCTACGGTCCTTTCCAGGGCCGGCAATTCACCGGCCATAACAGTTTGGCCGGGACAATTATAATTAGCTACTTCTGCCACCCCGTAAGTCCGGGAAGATTGACAAGCTTCAATTACCTTTGAGGCATCACACCTTAAGACGGCCACCATTCCGCCCTTTCCTAAAGGTACCGCTTCCTGCATAAGTTGCCCGCGTTTGCGTACCAACTTAAGAGCTTCGGCAAACGTAAAAGTACCGGCGGCCACTAAGGCACTATATTCTCCCAGGCTATGCCCGGCCGCCACCTCTGCCTTAACGCCCTCTTTTTCCAAAGCCTTAAGACAGGCAATGCTTACGGTCAAAATTGCCGGCTGGGCATTTATTGTTTTTTGTAATTCCTCTTCAGAACCGTTAAAACAGAGCTGGCTTAACGAGAAGCCTAATACCTCGTCAGCCGCTTGAAAAATTTCCTTTGCTTCGGGAAAAGAATCAAACATTTTTTTCCCCATTCCCACGTATTGGGAACCCTGACCCGGAAAAAGATAGGCTACTTTCAAGATTCTTCTATCACCCGCCAGTTTGGTTTTTTAAAAATGGCTGCTGCTCCATTTACTACGTCGAGGATTATATCGCGCGCCGGTTGGACTTCTTTTACCATTGCCGAAACCTGACCCGCCATTACCGAACCGTACTCAATATCACCCTCTGCCATGGCGGCCTGCAAACGGCCAAGCCCCAGTTCTTCTAGCTCTTCCTTTGAAGCATTGCGTTTTTCTAGCTCCTCAAACTGGCGGCTTAACTTATTTTTTAACCCTCGTACGGGATGACCGGTAGAAGTACCGGTAATTACCGTATCCCTGTCCTTAGCTTTAATAATTGCTTCTTTAACCTGTTGATGAATATGGCATTCTTTCGCGCACATAAACCGCGTTCCCATTTGTACTCCCACTGCCCCCAGCATAAGGGCCGCCGCCAGGCCACGTCCGTCAAAAATACCCCCGGCCGCAATTACCGGTACATTTACGGCTTCTGCTACTTGAGGCACTAAAGCCATGGTACTCAATTCACCTACGTGACCGCCGCTTTCCATACCTTCGGCAATTAAGGCGTCAATATTGTAACGGGTCAAACGTTTGGCCAGGGCTACCGAAGATACCACCGGAATTACTTTTATCCCGGCCGCTTTTAAAGAAGGTAAGTATTTTCCGGGGTTACCCGCCCCGGTAGTTACTACCGGCACCTTTTCGGCTATGAGCATTGGCATAATTTCATCTACGTAAGGCGAGGTAAGCAAAACATTTACCCCAAAGGGTTTGGCGGTTAACTTCCTGGTCAAACGTATCTGTTCTGTTACCCAGGATGCCGTAGCATTTCCTGAACCTATAATACCCAAGGCCCCGGCTTCACTTACCGCGGCAGCCAGTTCAGCCGTGGATACCCAGGCCATGCCTCCTTGTAAAACAGGATACCTTATTTTTAATAAATCACAAAGAACAGTATAAATCAATAAAATTCTTACTCCTTTTTTAACTTGTAATCATACCACCGCATTAACATGGCTCCCCAGGTAAAACCCGTTCCTGAGGCAGTTAAAAGCAGTTGGTGACCATTTTTTATTTTGCCTTCCCTGAATGCTTCCTCCATTACTAAAGGAATAGTAGCCGCGGAGGTATTTCCGTAAGAGCTAAGATTTATGAGTACTCTTTCCAAAGGGAGACCCAGCCTTTTAGCGCAGGCATCAATTATCCGCTGGTTTGCCTGATGGGGAACGAGAAAATCAACCTTATCAATACCTAAACCTGCTTGAGCTAAAACTTCTTCGGAACAATTACACATACTGATAACCGCGCATTTAAAAACTTCCCGTCCGTTCATTTGCGTAAAATGTAATTTTTTTTGGACTGTTTCTTCGGAAGCAGGCAACCGCCCCCCCCCGGCCGGCAAGCCTAGAATGTAAGCTTTATCACCATAACAACCCAGTTCGGCATTTAAAA
>DMDI01000136.1 GCA_003445555.1 Desulfotomaculum sp.
CACAAATATTTGTGCAAACACCCACCACCCGCACTTCTTCAGGGGCAAGTCCGCTTAAAATTTCCGCCAGGGGAGTACCGTAAAAACCACTGTAACGCGGCTTAAAAATTTTTTTAGCCAGGGCATATTCTTCGGCCTGGTTAGCCAATTCATCAATTAGCTCCGCCCCCCAACTACCCGCAAGACAGTGGACCGGAAAACGGTTAAATTCCAGGTCATTCTTTTGGTGCGCGTCCATAATAAAAATAACGGGCTGTTCCTTTTGCCTGAACTCCGTCACTTTTGCGGTGACAAAAGGAATAATTTGACGGGCTGCCTCCCCGCAGTATAAAGCCCCTTGGGGTTCAAGAAAATCTTTAAGCATATCAATAACTATTAAAGCGTCCATGGCCCAGCATCCCTCTTTATCATAACTACAATTACTAATATTCAATAAAAAAATGGATACTTTAATTATAACATTATTTTTTAGTCCTAAATATATTGTTTATAAAGATTTTATTTAAAGAAAGGTGATTAAAGATGCCAATAAAAATAGGCATAAATGGTTTTGGCCGCATTGGCCGGAGTGTTTTCCGGGCTGCTTTTGATCGTCCTGAAATTGAAATAGTGGCCGTTAATGACTTGGCTGATGCCCTTACTTTGGCTCATCTTTTAAAATACGATTCGGTGTATGGTATTTACCACGGGGAAATAAAAGCCTATAATAACGGCTTTGTGGTCGGAGAAAAAAAAATAAAGGTGTTTTGCGAAAAAGACCCGGTCAAATTACCCTGGGATAAACTTGAGGTAGAGGTGGTTATTGAATCAACCGGCCGTTTTAATGTTAGAAGTGAAGCGCAAAAACACCTGTCCGCCGGGGCAGAAAAGATAATTATCACCGCTCCGGCCGTAGATGAAGACATTATGATTGTAATGGGGGTCAACCAGGAAAAATACTCACCCGTCCAACACCAGATAATTTCTTGTGCTTCCTGCACTACCAATTGCCTGGCTCCAATAACTAAAGTGCTCCATAAAAAAATAGGCCTTATTCACGGCTTAATGACTACGGTTCACTCTTATACTAACGACCAGCAAATTCTGGATTTGCCCCATAAAGATTTAAGACGGGCCCGGGCTGCTTCGTTGTCTATTATTCCCACCACCACCGGAGCAGCTAAGGCAGTAACAAAGGTCATCCCTGAACTGGAAGGAAAACTTAACGGACTGGCTTTGCGTGTTCCTACGCCTAATGTTTCGGTGGTGGACCTGACCGCTGAGGTTGCCCGGCCTACCACCCGTGAAGAAGTTAATACTATTTTAAAAGAGGCTGCCCGCGGAGCGTTAAAGGGAATTATTGATTACTGTGAAACTCCTCTGGTTTCCCGGGACTTTAATGGCAATCCACATTCCGCTATTGTGGATGCCCTCTCCACCATGGTAGTAAATGAAACAATGGTTAAAGTAATTGCCTGGTACGATAACGAGTGGGGTTATTCAAACCGGGTGGTGGATTTAGTAGCGTATATCAGGGAAAAAACATCCGAACCAACCTGAAATAAGTTTTTCGTTGCTTTTAACTAAGAAACTTCCATATTAATAAATCCTGAGTTATGATTGACTTTTATAGTAAAATAAACTAAATTAATATTGCAGTCAAAAATAAAGGGGGAGATGATAATAATGGAGGACGCAATTTTAAGAAAAAAAGGCAAATACCAGGAAGTAAGAAAAATTGAAGGCAAAACGTACCGGGTGGTAGCAAGGTCTAATAAGTTAATTGGCGTAGAAGTAGAATTTGAACCTGGAAATGGGACGGGTTTTTACGCTCACGAAGGGGAAGAATTGCGTATTATGTTAAAAGGCAAAGTTAAATGCACCGTTGGCGATAAAGCATATGAACTGGAAGAAGGGGATACTCTGTGGCATAAATCCACCATCCCTCACGCCATAGAAAACATTGGAGAGGGAAATGCCGTTTACCTTACCGTTAATGCACCACCTACCGCCATGTCTCCTTACACCGAGGAAGGAAAGTTTATTGGTTTTTACGAGGGGATTAGTGAGGAATAAAATATGCCGGAAACACTGGGTAAAATTGAAAAACCCAACGTAGAAGAATTTAAAAAGGGAAGGAAATTATTTTTGGTACCTTTAATTTACGCCAGGGATAATTTTCCCCAGGATTATTTAAAACTAGTTGAGCAGTACTGGCAGCAAGCGGCAGAACAGATAAATAACCTAGAGCTGAAAATTGGGATAATAAATAAGATTTATTATGAAACTAATCTATATGCCGGAGAAGAAGGCTTAAATGCAATCAAAGAGATGAATGAAAAAGGCTACCAGCTTATCAAAAATAAGCACGATACGGGGGCGGAAGTCCAGGCCACTGAGGACGAAAAATTATTTTATGAATTTGTCGATTGGGGTAATTGTTTACAAGTAATTATGACGGAAAAAGTGTTTCAAAAGGTTACCGGATATTTTCAGGAGGCCGGTCAAAAAAGGTATAGCTTTATTGCCCAACAGATTGACGCCACTTTAAAAGAAAACGAAGTGGGGGTTTTGTTTATCCGGGAAGAACACGCCGTACAATTTTCTGCTTCAATTCAAGTATTTTACATTGCCCCACCTGCTCTAGACGATATTCACCGTTGGCAAAGAGAAAAATTACAGGAAAAAATGACCAAGGAAGCTGCGCCAAAATAAAAACTTTAAAAAAAGAACCGGACCATTTGAAAATTACGTTTAATTTTATCCCGGCCGGTTAAGATACTCCCGTATTCCGTGGCGTGGCCGGTAAGCAAGTACTCAATTTCCAAGGAGGCCAGTTTATTGATGCTTTGTTCCAAAAGAGATATATCCCCGCCGGGAAAGTCTGTGCGGCCAATACTGCCCACAAATAGAACATCACCGGTAATCAGGGCTTTCCTCTCCTCCCAATATATAGATATAGAACCTGGTGAGTGGCCGGGGGTATGAATTAAACGCAAAGAAATTTCGCCTAAATTTAACTGGCCTTCCTTTAAAAGCAAAAATGGTTCAAAGGCCGGAGCGGTCATTCCTAACAAAGCATATAATTTTTCACCCACTGTTTTACGAAACTCATCTTCTATTTGGGAAAGGGCGATAAGCACCTCCCCATTTTTTTGTTTTAAAGCCTGATTTGCTTCACAGTGGTCCGGGTGGGCGTGAGTGTTTATAATCAAACCAATGGAGTCAGCATCAAATCCGTCTTTATGCAAGGCGGCTAAAAGCTGGTCAAAGCACGGACTGCCAAATTCGTTGGAAATATGTCCCGGATCAATGAGCACGTGGGGACATTTTCCTTCAAGAAGATGGGCAAAAAGATAGGTATTGCAGTTATTGCCTATACCCTGCCAAAGGTAGCCGTATAAATTTTCAAGTACTTTTACTGATTGGTAGTCAGCATTTTCATGAAACATAATCAGTCCTCCTCTTAAAAACTTTTCTATAAAATATTTTTTTTAGAAAAATTATAAGTTATTATATAAGGAAGTGAATAAAAAGTATAGCGTTAAGGAGAAAAATATGGATGAAATAAAAAAAGCCTGGGAAATAGCCCTGGAAAAAGCTCAAAATATTAAAGAATTACCTAAAGACCAGATAGACAAATATAACCTTGAAAAATGCTTGATGATTGGAAATAATTTAGCGGATAGGTATTTAGAGCAAGCTGACCCGCGTCAATTGGAACATGAACTAAAAAGATACTTTGGCCAGGAAAAAGAGGCAGTTAAACAGGCCATGGCCAAAAAACTTATCCAGGCCATTGAAACAGGTAACCAAAAAAAATTATTAGCGATCAAAAAAGCCCTTTCCTTAATTTTTGAGGAAAAAATAGCTTTTAATGAAACAATTGAAAAAATAGAGATCCTTCTTGAAGAATACGACCAAATAGACCAAAAGAAAAAAGAAGAGTTAGCAGTAGAAGGAAGAAAAAGATTGACCGCCCTTAAAATTTCCGGAGGGGCAATTATAGAAATTAATCCCGCGGCAAAAGATGAATGGCGACAAGACCTGGCTTTTTTAAAGCAGTCGTTTGAGGAAAAATTAAATCCTTTAAAACATGAGTTAGAAGTTCAAATATCAAAAGAATAAAGAATAACGTAGCAAGAGGATTAAGAAGTCGAACTACTATGAACTACTATAGATTAAATTAGACTTTATAAAGCATTTAAGGGAGCGAAGATGTTGACGGCAGTAGAAATTTACGACACCACCTTACGCGATGGGGCGCAAGGGGAAGGTATCTCCTTTTCGGTTGAAGATAAAATAAAAATAACTTTAAAATTGGATAAATTAGGTTTTCATTACGTTGAGGGCGGCTGGCCGGGTTCTAATCCTAAAGACATTACTTACTTTAAGCGCATACAAGAGCACCGCCTGGTAAATACAAAAATTGTGGCTTTTGGGAGTACCCGAAAACCTGGCGCAGAGGCCGCGGAAGATAAAAACATCCAGAGTATTCTAGAGACAAAAGTGTCTACCGCGGCTATAGTAGGAAAATCGTGGGATTTTCACGTTACCCGGGCCCTGGCCGTCTCTTTGGTTGAAAATTTAAGCATGATTAAACAATCGGTGGCTTATTTAAGTCAAAATGGGTTATCCGTTTTTTACGACGCCGAGCATTTCTTTGACGG
>DMDI01000036.1:0-383 GCA_003445555.1 Desulfotomaculum sp.
CCCTACCCCACGCTCTCCCGATCTTTTAGCCAGGCAGGCATCTTCCCTAACCGGAATAAAAGTTCCTGAAAGCCCGCCCACATATGAGGAAGCCATAGCCCCCCCTTTCTTTAAGGCGTCAGTCAAGAGCGCCAGGGCCGCGGTAGTACCATGGGTACCAAAACGTTCTAGGCCCATCGCTTCAAGAATCTCCGCGACGCTGTCCCCTACCGCCGGCGTAGGAGCTAAAGAAATATCCACTATCCCAAAAGGAACCCCTAAACGATCCGCCGCCAGACGGCCAATAAGCTCTCCCATGCGGGTAATCTTAAAAGCGGTTTTTTTCACTATCTCCGCTAAAACACCAAGGTCGCACCTTTTGTTTTTTTCCACTACGCTTTTTA
>DMDI01000036.1:443-2825 GCA_003445555.1 Desulfotomaculum sp.
CACTACGCTTTTTACCACCCCCGGCCCTGATATTCCCACGTTTATAGTGCACTCCGGTTCACCTACGCCATGAATAGCTCCGGCCATAAAAGGATTATCCTCGGGAATATTACAAAAAACCACCAGCTTGGCGCAACCAAGGCCATTTTGGGCTGCGGTTGCCTGGGCAGTTTGTTTAATTATTTTACCCATTAAATAAACGGCGTCCATATTTATGCCTGCTTTAGTGGTAGCCACGTTAACCGAAGCACATACTCTCTCCGTTTGCTTTAGCGCGGCGGGAATCGAATAAATTAGCTTTTCATCGCTGGCGGTAAATCCTTTATGAACCAGGGCGGTAAAGCCGCCTATAAAATTGACCCCTACCGCGGCGGCGGCCCTATCCAAACATAAAGCAAAACCAGTATAATCAGCCTCGGGAGCGCATCCGGCGATTAAAGAAATGGGGGTTACGGCTATTCGTTTATTTACAATAGGGATACCGTACTCCCGGGCCAAATCATTTCCTACCGCTACTAAATTTTTAGCCCGACTGGTAATCTTCTGGTAAATCATTTGCTGCGCTGCAGTTGGGTCATGATCGGCGCAATCCTGCAAATTAATACCCATAGTAATGGTCCGGATATCCAGGTTTTCTTCCTGAACCATTTTAATTGTTTCCATTATTTCCGCCAGGGTAAGCATGGGTTTATCTCCTTTTAAAAAAATTAAATGCGGTGCATGTACCGGAAAGCATCTTCGTGCTGGGCATCAATGCGGACGCCAATTTCTTTACTTTTAATCAAAAGTTGTTTTTTTAAGTCATTTAAGTCTAATTTACTTTTTTCCATATCAGCGATCATAACCATGGCCAAAAATTCCTGTAAGATAGTCTGACTGATATCCAGAATGTTAATATTGTTTTCGGTCAGAACCTGGGCCACTCCAGCGATAATTCCCACCTTATCAGGTCCAAGCACGGTAATTATAACGCGGTTCCCTTTACTTTGACCTTTTTCCATGTTGACTTTTTCCCCTTCTTTCTTACTTTAGCAATTCGTTATTTAAGTTAAAAATCCTGCCTGATCAAAAAACTCTTTCTTTTTTTAAAAAATATGTTATACTTATGGTCAAGTTAAAATAAAAAGGTACAGAGTCGTATCTTTTTAAAGGCAAGGGGGCCTTCATAACAGGCTGAAAAAAGCAGCTTGAAGTTGAGGCTTTTTTATTGATTAGCCCGGATAAAAAAGAAGGGGTGGATTTAAAATAGTGGCAGTCCGGACAGTAGATGACGTACTTAGCTTGGCCAGAGAACTAGGGGTTAAATTTATTCGTTTACAGTTTACTGATATTCTGGGAGTGTTAAAAAATGTTTCTATTACCATTGAACAGTTAGATAAAGCTTTAGCCGGAGAATTAATGTTTGATGGTTCCTCCATTGAAGGGTTTGTGCGGATTGAGGAATCCGATATGTATTTGCGGCCTGACCCGGCCACCTTTGTTACCTTTCCGTGGCGCCCGCGTGAAGGGGCGGTGGCCCGCTTAATTTGTGATATTTATAACGCTGATGGCACCCCTTTTGTTGGTGATCCCCGTTACGTTTTAAAACGCACCATTGCCGAGGCAAAAGAATTAGGGCTGACTATGTACGTTGGTCCTGAGGCGGAATTTTTCCTTTTTCATCTCGACCAGGAAGGAAATCCGACCACCAATACCCATGACCAGGCCGGTTACTTTGACCTTACGCCGGTTGATTTAGGCGAAAATGCCCGGCGGGATATGGTGCTTACTTTAGAACAAATGGGCTTTGAAATTGAAGCCTCCCACCATGAGGTTGCTCCCGGGCAGCACGAAATCGACTTTAAATATTCAGATGCTTTGGATGTAGCCGATAAGATCGTTACTTTTAAGTTTGTCGTCCGGACTATTGCCCAGCGTCANNCAGCACGAAATTGATTTTAAATATACCGACGCCTTGGACACGGCCGACAAAATTGTTACTTTTAGATTTGTCGTCAGAACTATAGCGCAAAGACACGGTTTGCACGCTACCTTTATGCCTAAACCAATATACGGCCTTGCCGGTTCCGGGATGCACCTTAATTTATCTTTAATGAAAGACGGTATAAACTGTTTTTACGACCCGGAAGCCCACGCCCAATTAAGCAACACCTGTCTTTATTTTATTGGCGGGATTATGCGGCACGCCCGGGCTATCACCACTATTACCAACCCTACGGTAAATTCATATAAACGCTTAATTTCAGGCTACGAGGCCCCGGTTTATATTGCCTGGTCTTTTCGAAACCGCAGCCCCCTAATTCGAATCCCGGCTAAAAGAGAGTCATCTACCCGCATTGAATTTCGCAGCCCCGACCCGTCCTGCAATCCGTATCTTGCTTT
>DMDI01000085.1 GCA_003445555.1 Desulfotomaculum sp.
ACTCAACCGAACTGACAACAAAACTTACTGCATCGTGTCGGGAAGCAGGGTGCAGACGCGGGTACAACGGTAAATCATACGGACTGTTTGCGGCAGTCAGTGTGTACAGGTGGTACCCATTAAAATATCGCTCCCGTGCACTATCCCAACCGGTATTACAGTCGGGTTGGGAATATAAACGGGGATGGTTACACTTCGCAAGGCCTTGGGCATGACAATTACAAGTCGGCTTGCTGCGGGGATAGGCTGCGGTGACGACAGGAGTACCGTCACCGGCAATACCAAGCGTGCCTATATCCCCGAGCAAACCGAGCCTTGCAGAAACCGCAAGAAATTGAGACTGAAAAAAACAGAACAAGCGATCCATGGGCAAATCCTTTTGCTTGTCCATATGGCGCATCATCCAGCTGACTAAACGCTTAATGCTACCGTGTGTAGTGGTTGGGGCTTTTTCACCCTTCTTTCCTTTCTTGGGTTTACGTTTGCGTTTTTGTTTATGAGGTTTAAAGTTTTTTTCAGATGCGGCCCATAAGCGCGCAAAGAAATCATAGAACGTACCAACACCGGGAACATCACCGGGTTCAAAACCACTGAGAATGGCATAAAGAGGAACCCGGTGTAGTTCATCCACCCAAGCGGTAATACCAATTTCCGGCTTGGTCAATAAAAAAAGCAAAAACGAACGGAGCATCGAGGCAGGATCGCGTGGGGCAGGACCTCTGGTACTATAGCCATCTTGAATTAACGTTGTTATTTCAGACAGGTCAGTAATCCAGAGCTTGGCGATAAGGGGCCAATCCTTATTGACGAGAACGAGCAGTCCCCCGGTATAGTGCAGCTGCAGTTGTTCGATGACAAAATCTTGGTACGTTTCATGCGGAGTAACGACAGGTTTCAAAGCAAATCACCCCAAATCTTGTAGTAAAGGTAAAAAATACCTTTCATCGCGATTATGGGGCTGTTTTGAAAATGTCAAGTGTTTTCGACATATTTCGCAACAAAATTTTCGGCGTGAATTTCCAATTGGATGATCCTAAAAATGAAAATCCCCCTACAAAAAGTAGGAGGAATTTAATATCGATGGTTCAAGCAAAGCTTTGTACCATCTAACTCGGCGAATGCCGAGATCCTATTTATTTATCCGGGAGGAATTTTAATTTGAAAATATATGATATTTACAAGTGTAATAACGTAAGTTCCAAGCATATTGCCTTGTACGGCAAAGGAAAAAAGGTCAGTTATGATGAGCTTGAAATTAACATTGAGCAATATGCCCGATATTTTTCCTGCCTAGCAGTAGTTTACGAAATAGCAGCGTCTAAAACGCCTGAGTCCAGTAATACCAAGGATTCCAGAGGACGACTTTGTATTACCCCACCATAGAGTATTTTTTCAGGTCCAACACCTCCATTAACTTCTTTTGCTCTGGTGTAAGTTTGGAAAGTGTTATATGCTGCCTATCTTTTTTAGACTGGCCTTTTTTGGGGTAAACCACTACAACCTCTTTAATATCGCCCAATGTATCAAGGATTTTTGGAATGCTCATATCAACGCCCTTTTGATGCAGTTCCCTTTTCAGCAAAGAACAAAGCATTAACGCCAATACACAATAGAAAGTATGCACCCTGATTTTCTGGTCGGTCCAGTGAAAAACCGGCCGATAGCTTAAAAAATGCGTGTCTTTCATGCGCTTAAAAGATTCTTCAATTTTATGCTGGCTCCGGTATGAAGTAATAATCTTTTCAGTATCCCAATCCAGGTTATTTGTAAAAAGAATGGTTTTACCCAGATACTTTTCCTGTACCTGCTCAAGCTTATCGGCATTCACTTTAAAAAAAAGTTCCAAATGATTGCCTTCTAATTCCGTAATCTCAATATCGAAGATTTCAGATACATATTGCGCTGAAAGGATCTTTTTAACTTGCTTTTCCAAAGATGCCCGGGTAATGGCCCGCCCTTTACGGGGCTTGGCTTTTCTATCTTGCAAGCGGTTTTGCAGTTCAGCAAGTTTTTGTATGCATTTTTCCATTTGCAGCATAATTCCCTGCATTTGCCCCTGTAATAGTTTGGGGTTATGGGTGATTACAATCGCCATCTCTTTACCGAAAACCTTTTTGCTGGTGCGATAGGCGGTAAGTCCTTCATATTTGTCGGGGTCGACCGGTATAAACTCACTTTTAGGCACATCCAATAAATCCTTATGATGAGAAGGAGTAAGGGAGCCCACAAAGTGAAAGGGTTTACCGGCTATACCTTTAATGTTGTCTTTACAGTTGTTACCCTTGTCAAAAACCAGGGTAATATTTTCAATATCTTGTGCTACTTCCATACACCGCTGGGTCAGTTTTTCAATTATAAAGCCAAACTGTTTTACATCGGGTATACTACCGGAATAAGCCTGATGAAAAAGAGGAACATGAAAATCAGTGCTCACCATTAAAGCCAGGCCAACGATTTTTAAATCATTACGTTTTTCTTTGCTGCGTCCGCGCTGGGGCAGTTTGCCGGTATTCATGGTATCGATGTAAGTGAAAAAATTGGTGGTATCATAAACAAGGCAATCAAGGCTAATATTAAAATCCCGTACCATGCGGGTAACCAGTTCAGATTCAATATTTTGTATGGCCTCTTCAGTGAGAAGGCTCATGTTATCCCAAAAGCGCTGACTTGATAATTGCTTCTTATTTGCTGGCAGCAGTCTACTTAAAATGGTACCATCAAACCAATCCCCGATTTTACTCTTGCTGGTTGGCGCCAAAGCGCGGTTTATGGCTGTAATTAACATATATTCACCGACGCTAATGCCCTGCTCCCTTTTGGGTATGTGGTTATCAAGGGTTTCGATAATTTTCAGTTGTTCCGCCACTGTTAGTAGAGCAGCAACTGCTCCAAATTCAAAGACCTTAGCGTGTTTCGGTGGAGTTAACTGTTCAGGGTTACTCATAGCCCTCGCAATGTCCTCTACTTTTCCCAGGTATTTTTGCCAGACAATGCGGGGCTTGCCGTTAACCCGTTGACTTTCCACAATATAATAATAAAACTGATTCTTCTTTTTCTTTTTAATGATTGAGGCCACTTGGGCATACCTCCCGGGCGAAATATGGTAGGGTAATACATACTTCGCCCAAGAAGAGTAAAAATCCTGCCAATAAATGAAAAAAGTCAATATTTTAGGGTATTTTCATGGGTCATTTGGACTGTTAAAGATTGAAATATAATTATAGAGTAGGGTTATACATTTTCTGCTTCATAAGTACCATAAATGTTATTCCGTACCAGCTAATTCGGCCCTGGAAATAAACAGTTTTTGTTAAAAAATGTGACCCATGCGATCATTAAAACTGGAAATAACTTTCGATAATTCGTAAACTGCTGCTAGTATTGATAATATTTGCAGATTGTTCAATTTGATTCTACGGGAAGGGTTTTGGCTAATTTAATTTGATAATTTACAATGCAGAATGGATT
>DMDI01000305.1 GCA_003445555.1 Desulfotomaculum sp.
ACGGCGCAAATTATCCGTCCCCAGTGGGCGTCCTGCCCGAATACGGCTGTTTTGACTAAATTTGAGGCGGCTACGGCCCGCGCCGCCAAATACGCATCTTCCCTTGAGGCCGCGTTGATTACCCGCACTTCGAGCAGTTTGGTTGCCCCTTCCCCGTCACGGGCAATAGCTATGGCTAATTCAGTACAAACTTTAAGTACTGCCTCCTGGAACAAATTACAAGCCGCATCCCTTTTGTTTATAGCCGGATTTCCAGCCTGCCCGTTAGCTAAGATAACTAGCAGGTCATTTGTGCTGGTATCCCCATCCACATCAAGCAGGTTAAAACTGGAGGCCGCGGCAGCATGAATAACCTCCTGCAGGCAGGGAACAGTTACCACTGCGTCAGTAGTTAAAAAACAAAGCATGGTAGCCAATTGAGGGTGAATCATCCCGGCGCCCTTAGCCATGCCGCCTACCGTGATTATTTTCCCGGCCAGTTCAAATTGCAGGGCTGCTTCTTTGGGTCTGGTATCCGTAGTCATAATAGCTTCGGCGGCTGCTCCTCCCCCTTGCTCACTCAGGGCAGACACCGCCAGGCCAAGGCTTTTTATAATATTGGTTAAGGGCAGCGGTTGGCCAATTACGCCGGTAGAGGCCACCAGGACATCTTCAGGCGGCAGATGCAAAAGACGGGCCGCCTCACGGGCCACGGCTTTAGCATCTATTAAACCTTGGCTGCCATTGCAGGCGTTGGCGTTACCGCTGTTAATGACCACCGCCTGGGCACGCCCGTCTTTCAGGTGTTCTTTAGTGACGTAAAGAGGGGCCGCCTTTACCCGGTTAGTCGTATATAGGGCGGCCGCGCCGGCCGGAACAACCGAATAAATTAAAGCTAACTCTTTGCGGGTTGGGTCTTTAATTCCGGCGGTGACGCCTGCGGACTTAAATCCTTTGGGGGCAGTAACTCCGCCGGTGACAGGTTTATAAACCAAAAATTTTTCCTTCCTTTTCTTACGGGTAAACGCCTGCTTCTTCTAAAGCCATAGTTTCCGGAAAGTCAAACATTATATTCATATTTTGCACGGCCTGACCAGAAGCTCCTTTAATTAAATTATCAATGGCGGATAAGATTATGACCTGATTTGTCCGCTCGTCAACTACTATCCCTAAAGCGCAATAATTAGAGCCGGCCACCATTTTTGTACCGGGCAGGATATGCGGCGGCATAATTCGAATGAAGTGCTCATCCTGGTAAAAAGTACGGTATAATTTTAATATTTCCGGTAAAGTTAGGTTAACAGACAAGGGAGCGTATATGGTGCTGAGAATTCCTCTGGTCATGGGAGTTAGGTGTGGGGTAAAGGTTACTTTAATTTCCCCGCCTGCCAGAAGACTTAATTCTTGCTCTATTTCCGGAGTATGACGGTGGTTGGCAACGCTGTACGCTTTTATATTTTCATTTACTTCACAGTAATGAGTGTTTAAAGAGAGTCCTCTTCCTGCTCCGGATACCCCTGACTTGGCATCTATAATAATCCTGTTTGGATCAATTATTTTATTTTTTAAAAGCGGGGCCAGACCTAAAAGCGCACTGGTCGGGTAACAACCGGGATTAGCCACCGTTTTAGCCTGCCTGATTTCCTGGCGGTGTAGTTCGGGCAGGCCATACACGGCTTGGGCCGGCAATTGTGCTGTAATCGCACGGTCCAATGACTGGTCTAAATCAATCCGGTACCATTTAGCGTAAACAGCCGGGTCTTTTAACCGTAAATCCGCCCCCAAATCAATCAATTTTTTCCCCTGACGGATAACCTCTTGGGCCACGGGAAGCGCGTGGCCGTGAGGCAGGGAAACAAAAATTGCCTCGCACCTGTTTACCAAAGCTGGGATATTTAATTCTTCTCCCACCAGGTCTACTTTGCCCGATAAGTGGGGGTAAACTTCCGCAAAGGGCAGACCCACATATTGTTGGGTGGTTAAAGCTACTAACTCCACCAGGGGATGATGCTTTAATAACCGTACCAGTTCCGCTCCCGTGTAACCGGTAGCGCCAATTATGCCAACTTTAATCATCTTTCTTTTCTTTGGCTTTTTTAATTATTTCTTCCGCCAGGCGAGCCGGAACCTCTTCGTAACCGTTAAATTTCATTTCAAAGGACCCTCTGCCTTGGGTCATCGATTTTAAGTCAATGGCGTAACGTGTTAATTCGGCTAGCGGGGCCGTTGCCTTGACTATTGTTTTATTACCTGCCGGCTCCATACCCAAGACGCGGCCGCGCTTGGTGTTCAAGTCACTGATTACGTCACCCATAAAGTTCTCCGGTACGGTCACTTCAACATACATGATTGGCTCTAGCAGTACCGGGGCGGCATTTTGCACTCCCTTTTTAAAAGCCATAGCCGCCGCAATTTTAAAGGCCAATTCGGAAGAGTCTACCGGATGGTAGGAACCGTCGTACAAAACTACTTTTAATCCTGTTACCGGGTAGCCGGCCAGCACTCCTTCGGCCAGTGACTCCCGGACTCCTTTTTCTGTACCTGGAATATATTGCTTGGGTACCGCACCCCCAAAAATTTCCTCGGTAAATTCAAATTCATCTTCCGTCAATGGTTCCAGGCGCAGCCAAACGTGTCC
>DMDI01000111.1 GCA_003445555.1 Desulfotomaculum sp.
AAACCATAACCTATCCTTTTCTGCTAATCTTGTTAATCCTTGTATTGAAGTCTTCCAGGACCCAGATTTTAATTTATAAATTTTGCCATTCCACTTAAATCTTGTCTCAGGGACATCCCCTGGGCCTGATTGTGATGTAAGGTTATCTATTCTAAACCTCCGACCTTTTGAGATAAATTCCTCATCTCTCAACTGTTCTTTATCCAACTTTATAACTTTGCCATCTTCAGTTTCAAAATAGTTATAAGCTACATCAAGATATTCCTTACCTCTTTGTCTGAATAACTTATGATACTTAATTTTGGATATATCTTTTGTATACCATATTAAATAGTCATTCGATGGAGGTAATAGTTTACTTGTTTGACCAGATGTTTTAAGAAAAATTATTTCACTAACAAAATTCCCTACACCAAACACCTCATCCATCAAACACCTTACCAGATGCACATTCTCGTCGCTGATCTGTACAAAGCAGCTCCCGCTCTCGGTAAGGAGTTCCCTGGCCAGGAGCAGCCGGTCGCGCAGGTAAGTCAGGTAGGAGTGTATCCCCAGTTCCCAGGTGTCCCGGAAGGCGCGGATCATCTCCGGTTCGGTGGTCAGGTCCTCGTCCTTGCCGTCCTTGACATCCCGCTTGTTGACGAAGGGCTGGAAGTTGGAGCCGTACTTCACCCCGTAAGGCGGGTCTATGTATATCGTCTGCACCTTGCCGGCCAAGCCTTCTTTTTCCAGAAGGGAGTTCATCACCAGGAGAGAATCCCCGGCAATCAGGCGGTTGGTCCAGTCCTGGTCATGTTTGTAAAAATCTATGGCTTCCCGTAAAGGGCGGTAGTTTTCCGGCTTCTCAAAGAGGCTCATCTGGCAATATTCCTTTTCCTGCCGGTCGGCTTGCTTCCTCACCCCGGCGATCACAGTCAGCGGATCGATACGTTCATGGACATGCAGGGAGACCGTGTCCACCTCGAAGCTGGTATGCTCCGCCTTCCCGGCCCAGACCAACCGGGGGTCCAGGTGCGGGTCATACTGGTATTTTTTCTTCGGCGCATCTTTATCCGTGCCCGGCGTAACCAGACCCACCGGCGGGTTGTTAAGCCGCTTCTTCTCCGGGTAGGTGTACTGGTCGATGCTTTGCTCCTCTTTTATCTTCCCAGCCAAACTGCTCACCCCTCATTTGGGAATGTAGAATCCCTTCTAATCATCAATATTTCTTACCCAACTTACTTATTGGGAAATGTTTCAACGCAACAAAATAAATTCCTGCAAAAAAAGGGAAATGAAACAAAAAAGAACGATTATTCGACGAAAGGAAGGCGTAGGGTGCGAATTAATTGCTCGAAGTGATGAAATTACCGAATGTGATGAATTAGCCGGGAAACCAATTCTTCAAAATATCTTTAAGTTTTTTAAACGCCGGATTGACACAGTCTTCCAAGCTGACTGATCGGGCAATTTGGTGGAAAAGAGAAGAGGAACGGGCCTTACCCGCTATTTTCAAAGCCTGTTCAAACGCCTCTTTAGGTTGATCCGGTTTGGCCCGCCGGGTTCTTATAAAGCCTTCACGCATAAGCCATGTTCTCAAATCGGGATTTTTTCCCGACCAGCCAATTATCCGGTCAACATGCGGCGAATTGCTCCAGACCCATATTTCTAGCTCCGGCTCAATAGCAATTGCCGTAGCCCGATCATCCCAGCCGGAGAATTTTAAACGATTTTCTATTTGACTCTCCAGATCTTGCGCGCTGCATTTTTCCTGTCCGCAGCCATCACGATCAAGCACTACCAGCGCATGCGCATAGCTTTTGGTCATAGAGCGCAAAAAATCATGCCCGCGCAAAAGACAACCGGGATCATGCTCGGGATGGGTATAAAAATCAACCATCAATTGACGACTCCCAAGAGATTGATGGCGCAAAAGCAAGCCCTTTAATGTATATTCCATGTTTTTATCCGCTGCAAGCACAACAAGGTCTTTTTGGATTAACTGCTTCATCATCCCAGTACTCCTCCGGCAAAAAGAACACCAAGTCCGGTTTCGCCGTGCCATTCCTTTAATGCCGGGTGTTCGTCACCCGGCACAATGTCCGTGGTGCCTTCAGATGTCTTTGCAAAACAAAGAACCTTGTCTGCTTCAGCAAGGCTTAATATTACCGGGGAATGCGTCGCCAGGAGAATTTGCGCGCCATAAACAGAAGAAAGGGATTGGAACAGGGTCTCCACCGCTCTTGGATGGATACCGTTTTCCGGTTCTTCAATAAGATATATACCCTTAAAATCAAGCAAATAAGCTGGTATTGTAAGCGCCAGCAACCGCAGTGTACCATCCGACACCATCCAAGACGGTATGCTTAAACCACCTTGATACTCTATCACTAGATAACGATGCTTATCATCTGCGCGTTCAATAGTCCTGATGTCTTTCAGATCCGGCAACGCTGTTTGTAGATGAGCAACCCAATCCCTAAAGCGCTCAGGCGCTTTTTCCCGCAACCGGGCTGCTACCCACGGCAGGTTGGAACCATCCGGCTTAAAACCTCGCACCTTTCCCGGCGGGCTGGCCTTGCGGATAAGTACACTGTTCAGAATAAACTGCTGTACACCCTCCGCCAGTAAACTTTTAAGCCAGGTTGCAACAGGAAACTTTGATTCGTCCTCAGGCAAATTGCCCAGTGCAGACTTTCGCTGGCCAAGCTTAAATGCAGGCGCCCACCCTTTTCCAGTTTCAGAATAAACCTCTGAATAGTAATTGTCATTCCCGCCATAAACCTTGTTTATTACAGTACGGCCGTATTTTTTCCCTCTCGGCGTCAAAATTGTTTGTGGCGAATCGCTTAAA
>DMDI01000214.1 GCA_003445555.1 Desulfotomaculum sp.
GGCACAAAGTTTTTTTGCCAGACCTGCAGATCACTATATGTTTTCATCTGAAAATCCCTGGATTTTCATTCTCCTTTGTAGGGGCGTATTGCAATACGCCCCTACAGCATGGTTGTTTCATTTCCCTTTGTGCCTCTGTGCCTTTGCTCCTCTGTGCCTACCTGAAAGGTTTTAGCCAGCATATCCAGGACAATTTTATCCGTGGGAAAAGCAAGCGGGGGCGGGTCAGTTAAATTACAATAAGCCAGTTGGTCTAAATCATCTCCTGCCCGTAATTCTCCCCCCGTCACGATAGCCATAAACCATATTCCTACGGTATGCAATTCAGGATTGTGAAAATTAGACTGTACCGTAAAAACCCCCTCTAAGACAATGTCCAAATTGGTTTCCTCTTTAAATTCCCGGATCACCGCCTGGTAAACATCTTCATCGTATTCTACGTAACCACAGGGAATACACCAAAGCCTTTTATGTATGCTCGCCGGTTGTTCGTCGCCGGTCGCCGGCATGGTTAAAGAATTAGTTTGTTTTTTTCTTCTAACGTCTAACGTCTGATAACTAACATCCGCCAATGTGGTACCGCGCCTTCCCAGCAATATCTGCCTGTCTTCGTTTAAAACGATAGCGGCTACCCCTACGGCCGGGTTTTCATAAAAGACATAACTGCACCTAACGCAAACCAAACGGGGACGCTCCCGGTACCGTTTATATTTTAAATTTCCGCCGCATTTAGGACAGTAAAAAAAGCGCTGCTTCACCCTTATTTTTTCCCTTCCACCTGCCTGCCAGCAGGCACGGCGCTTAAGCTAATGTCTAAGGCCCTGACTGAATGTGTAATTGCCCCTACCGAAATGAAATCAACCCCCGATTTTGCCACCTCTAAAATATTTGCTTCATTAACTTTCCCTGAAGCTTCTGTACGGGCCCGTCCGTCAATTATCTTTACGGCCTGACGCATAACTTCCGGGGCCATATTATCCAGCATAATAATATCTACCCCTGCCGCCAGCGCTTCCTCTACCCCGGCTAAATCTTCCACTTCTACCTCAATCTTTATCATCGGAGATATATTTTTACGCGCCTTTTGGACGGCACGGGTAACCCCTCCGGCAATTTTAAGATGGTTGTTTTTAATCAGTATGCCGTCAAATAAACCAAAACGGTGGTTATATCCCCCGCCCACGCGCACGGCGTACTTTTCCAAAACCCGCAATCCCGGAATTGTTTTGCGGGTATCAATAATATTTACCGGAAAATCTTTAATTATTTCTTTAAGGGTGGCTGTATAGGTGGCAATACCCGACAGGCGCTGTAAAAAGTTTAAGGCAAGGCGCTCCCCGCTCAATATAGACTGTAACCTGCCTTCTACCACCGCCACTATTTGCGCGGCGCTAGCGTAAGTTCCCTCACTAACCTGGGGGGTAAATAATATTTCCTGGTCCAAACGCTGAAAAACGGCGGCCGCTACGGGTAGTCCCGCAATTACACCCTTTTCTTTGGTCCGGATGTAGCCTCTGCCGGTTAAGTCAGGATCAATTACGCTTAAAGTAGTTATATCTCCAGGGCCAATATCCTCATGCAGGGCACGGTCAACTATTCTCCTTAAAATATTATAACTTAAAGTCACTTTTAAACTCACCCCCGATTGAAAGTTGGAAGTTAGAAGTTGGAAGTTGGAATCAAAAAGTTCCAACCACCAACTTCCGACCTCCAAAAGCGCCCCTATAAACGTAAAATTATATGTTTAACCCACCTCTCACTTGCGGCAGGATAATCTTCCCGGTAATGCGCCCCCCGGCTTTCCGTCCTCATTAAAGCTGCCTCACAAATTAGTTGACCAACCAGGAGCATATTACGTAACTCCATTTCGGCGATATTTTTTGCTTCACTCAAGAACAAATCAGCCTGGTTTTCAAAAAAACTTAAAGCTCCCGTTAATCCTTGGCATGAGCGAACAGGACCGGCACATTTATTCATTACCGCCCGTAACTCATGCGTTAGGCCATTTATTTTTATTTCCTTAGGCGGTTTTAAATAATTACAAACGAATTCAACTGACGAAGGAACGTAACTGGTTAAAAAACGCATACTTTGTTTTACAATCCGAAAACCAAAAACCAGGCCATCCAGTAAAGAATTGCTGGCCAGGCGATTAGCCCCGTGGACCCCTTGGCAGGCTACCTCGCCGCAAGCGTAAAGCCCCTTGATGTTGGTTTCACCGTGCAGGTTAGTTTTTACCCCTCCCATCATATAATGGGCCGCCGGAGCAACCGGAATAGGGTCTTTAGTAATATCCAGGCCGTATGTAGCACAAGTACGGGTGATATTAGGAAAACGTTGCTGGATTACCTCTGCCGGCAGGGGAGACAGGTCTAAAAAAACGTTTTTTGAACCTGTCCGGACCATTTCTTTAAGCGTACTCTGGACTACTATGTCACGGGGGGCTAACTCTGCCAATTGATGGTAACGGGGCATAAACTGCTCGCCGTAACAATTCCGCAACCGGGCCCCTTCACCACGTACGGCTTCAGAAATTAAAAAAAAGGGCGCCCCGGGTAAACAAAGCACGGTGGGATGAAACTGGATAAATTCCAGGTCCATAACTTCCGCCCCGGCCCGGTAAGCCATAGCAATACCGTCACCCGTGGCTATTTCAGGATTAGTATTATGTTCATATACCTGACCCGTACCACCGGTAGCCAGAATAACCACCCGGCCGTAAAACACCTTAAAACACTGGTTAACATTATCACAGGCCAGAACTCCGTAACAAATGTCGTCGGCTACCAGTAAATCTACTACAAAATAGTTTTCGTATATTTTAAGGCTAGGAATTTGATTAGCTTGGTAGGCAAGAGCGCGTTGAATTTCTGCTCCGGTAGCGTCACCGGCCGCGTGCAAAATGCGGCGCTGACTGTGCGCTCCTTCCCTGGTTAACGCCAACTCACCTTCGTAGTAGTCAAACTGAGCCCCCCACTCAATCAATTCTTTAACGCGGTTTACCCCTTCATTAACCAATATTTCTACCGCTTTAGAGTCGCATAACCCTGCCCCGGCAAAAATAGTATCTTTAAAGTGCAGTTCCGGTGAATCCGATTGACCTAAAGCAGCCGCTATCCCCACTTGGGCCTTATCGGTGCTGGTATCTTCCAGGGTATGCTTGGTAAGGACCAAAACCTGCCCCCCCTCCCGGGCCACCTTACAAGCCGTATATAATTCGGCAATACCCCCGCCAATAATAACGTATTCGTACGTTTCCGCCGGTAACTGCCGGGTATCAAAATTTACTAAATAGGGTTTGAACAAATATATTTCCTCCTTTAGTAGGAGCGTTAAATTTAACGCTCC
>DMDI01000301.1 GCA_003445555.1 Desulfotomaculum sp.
AATGATTACGGCCACCCCAGTGAAAAGACCACCGCCAAACTTGAAAAAGCAGGCATTAAGGTTTTAAGAACCGATCAACTCGGTATAATCGTGTTCTCATCTGATGGGAGCACAGTCAAAAAACAGGCCGCTTAAATATTAGGACTGCCGCCAGGCAGGATTCTTCTTCAACAGGTTTCAGACCTTCCGGAAGCAAGATGAACGTCCCCATGCTTGACCCATGCTTAACCCTTAAAACGCCTCCCCAGGTAATTTTATAACAATATTGCGGCGAATTGGTGTTATTTTTTAGACACGATCAGGGAACATTAAAAATGTATTCGTTTGTTGCTTATTTTGCCCAGTTTTTGACGCATTTTTTGGCTAAGCTTCTTACTAGCTTTTGAAAGGAGGTGTGATGGATGAAAAAGGTATTGCTCATTGCAATAGCCGCCCTGCTGCTTATTGCAGTTTCACTGCCAGTTGCCTTTGCAAGCAATAATGCAGATAATAAACAGGCACCTAACGCCAGTTTTCAGAAAAACTATCTTGCGCAAAAGCTCACCGACGCCCAGAAAGCAGATTTATACAAAATATCTCAGCAAATGCTTAACCTACAAAAGCAAATGATTCAAAAATATGTTGATTTCGGTGTTATTACTCAGGATCAGGCCAATCTGATCATCACGAAAATGACCGACAATTATAACAAGATGAAGGAAAAAGGTTTAGTCCCCGGTCCGGGGATGGGGCGAATGAAAGGTTTTGGACGGGGAGGTTTAAAGTGCCCCTTGCAGCAAAACGCCACACAGTAACCTGAAAAACAGACACATAACACGAAAAGACAGGCCCTGGCTCCTGCGTTTTTTACAAATTGGATGAGTGTTTAAAAGATTAGCAGTAAAAAGGAAATACAATCCGGGGTTTTTTACATATCTTTAGTTACGGCTAAAAAGCAGGGCTATATAATAGAATAAGAGCAGGATCTTTACGGCGCTTCTCAGCTGCCCCCCGCTCTTATCCTTTAGGATAGTGCAATTAAGCACTCCCCTCCTTTTTACCCTAAAGCTCGGCCGGGTTTTACCCCTTCCTACTCCCCGTTTATTCCCCGGACTTCGAGATTGTTAATCACAACCCCTCCCTGGAGAATCAGCCCGGTGTGCCCCTGCTTTCAAGAGATAAGCTTCTCAGCCCTTAAAAAATTCCTTACTTAACCTTGCGGACTTTCATTTCTTTTTTACGCCGGTTATCAAATCCCCTAAAACCAGCTTTTACGCACCTTGCTTACCGGGTTGCTATTAGGGCAATTCCGCTACTCTAGTTTTCACCGTTTCCCGGAGACAAGTTGGTTGGCGCTGTTAAACGCTCCCTCCTTTTTACCTCAGAGTCCGGTCGGGTTTTACCCCTTCCTTTTGTTCCCGTTTATTCTCCAGACTTGGAGGTTGTTAATCACAACGCTTTCCAGCTTTCCACCGGTACTCCTCGCCTGGCTAACGGTTTACTCTTGGTCGTCTCCACTACTTTAGCTATTGCTATTTCCCGGATATATGTATTATATGATCGCTGTTTTAGTTTGTCAACAGTTATTTCAGAAATTTTATATATATTTTTATATTCGCGATTGTCACTATTTATCTGCAATCTCGAGCTAACAAGCTTTGACATTGCATAAAACAAATTTTTGTGTAATAGTTGACGAGGGAACAATTTGTTCCTAATTTAAAAGTTTAGATGCTTTTTTTGAGGTAAAAAATCAATGTCACTGGAGTTAAACCAATCAACACCTGGAATAAAAGTATATACCAGCCGGAAAACGGGCGGGAGAAATATTCTGTGGAGGTTGTTCCGTCCGCATACCCTGACCGCTTCCTTTGTCCCTGTTCTTATCGGTTCCGCACTGGCCTATCTGGATAGCGCCCGCCTACATTTATTACTGTTGGGAGCTATGTTGACCGCGTCCGTCTTGATCCAGGCAGCAACCAATATGTTCAATGAATACTATGATTTCAAACGGGGTCTGGATACCGCAGAGTCCGTAGGCATTGCCGGAGCAATCACAAACGACGGGGTAAAGGCAAATACCGTTTTATATCTTGCTTTGGCCTGCCTGGCCATTGCCGCGCTTTTAGGTGTCTATATTTGTATCAGCAGCAGCTGGTGGCTGGCATTGATTGGCGCCGTATGTATGGCTGTAGGATATCTCTACACCGGTGGCCCGTATCCGATCGCCTACACTTTTCTGGGTGAATTGTTTGCCGGGACCTTTATGGGCACAGGAATTGTTCTTCTTTCCTATTTTATTCAGACAGGTACTGTAACTTTAAACAGCTTTTTGATTTCTGTCCCCAGCTTTCTTCTTACCGGGGCGATTTTAATGAGCAATAATATCCGCGATCTGGATGGAGATCAAAAGAACGGGCGGCATACATTGGCTATCCTTTTGGGACACGAAAGAGCAGTCAAGTTTTTGGGCGGGATGTTTATTTTCACCTATCTGTGGACAACAGGGCTTGTCCTGTTTCAGGTAATGACGCTGTGGTCTTTGCTGGTACTGCTCAGCATTCCAAAAGCATCCAAGGCCGTACGCAGTTTTAAGGGGAAAACCCTGCCAATTGAAATGATGCCGGGTATGAAAGATGTAGCCCTGACCAATACCATTTTTGGACTTCTGTTAACGACAGGCTTAGTCTTAAGCATTATTTCCAAATCATTCCGCTAAATTCATTGCCGTTCACCATCACCTGTTTGGATGTGGTCAACGGTGAATTCATTTAAAGAGCTCTCATCGATTTCAACGCCTAAACCATAACCTTTGGGTACTTCAATCATACCTTTTTCAACTGTAATTTCTGGTCGAATGATATCTTTGACAAAATACCGCCGGGATTGTGACAGATCCCCGGGAATATAGGCGTCTTTCAAGCTTGCCAAATGAACGTGCAGTATTTTTGAAACACCACTTTCAATCATACTTCCTATCCAATAATAAATACCGTGCTCTCTGCATAACTCGATCATTTGCCTTGCATAATACAATCCGCCGACACGGCCCACTTTTATATTTACAACCTTGCAGGCCTGGAACTGAACTGCTCTTTTTAGATCATCCACTATCTGGATGCTTTCGTCCAAACATACCGGCGTTTTTATCTCTTCCTGAAGTTTCCGGTAGGCCGCGAAATCCGGGGCAGCCAGCGGTTCTTCTATACAGAGCAAGTCCAGCCCATCCAATCTTTTCAATTCATGAATCTGTTTAAACCCATAGCTCCGATTGGCGTCGGCCAATAATTGAATATCCGGGTGCTTTTCTCTTATTGCCCTTAATTTTGACAATCCGTCCTCCGGTTTAATTTTTATTTTAAAACGGACATACCCTTCTTGACGGTAAGAATCGATTTGCTGCATGAGGACCGGAATGTCCAGATCGCCTAAAACAATGCCCGCATAAATCGTATTACGGGTTTCTTCATCAAATACAACATCCATAATCGACTGCCGCCGTCGCCTGGCGTACAAATCCGTCAGGGCATTCTCCAAACCGGCGACGGCCATGGGGTAGGTCAGATCATGCTTCTTATGAATATCAAAGGGATGCTGAATCTCTTGATGAACCGTGTTGGGAAGAACTCTATTAATCAAGAAATTCTTGGATTCTTTTAATGTTTCCCTGGTATAGAACGGTTCATTGAAAGCCACAACTTCTCCGTAGCCAATATATCCCAGTTCGTCTGCGGCTTTAACCACAATGGTCTCCCGGTAATTAACGCTGGTTTGGGATGTTTTAAAGATAAATTTTATAGGCATTCTGATCTGAAAAAGCTCAATTCTTTCTATCCGCATAACGTTTTGCCAGATCCTTTTTTAAT
>DMDI01000048.1:0-16556 GCA_003445555.1 Desulfotomaculum sp.
AGAATAAGGCACATTAGATAGCAACCAAGACTAACCTTAATTAAGCAGGCAAAAACCCACAGGGGAATAAAAATTGATTCTAGCCGCTGAATAAAGCGGCCAAAATATATCAGCCGGGAAGTCTCAAAGGTAGGCAAAGACATTTCCTGAAATACTTGAACCGGGAAAACTAGTTGGGTGGTGAAAATAGTAAGGGCTATTATTAAACCGCTTAGAAAAAGACCGGTTAAACCTACTGAACGCACGGCGCCTTTAGGCAAAGAGGGATAAATTACCGCCAGCATGAGCACTTCCGCAAAAAGAGAACTTCTTTTTAAACCCTCAAAGAGTATTTCTTTTAAACCCGACCCCCCTAAAGGAAAAAGGTAGTCCGTCTGCCAGTAAGGAAAGGGTAAAAATTGGACCAAAAGAAGCAAAAAAACAATAATAAAGCCGGCTATCCAAACACTGCGGTTAATAGCTTCCAAACCAAGGTAGCAGGCTACGGCCGCCCCAACCAAAAGCACCACCATAGCTACGCTTAAAGGTAAGTTATTTAAACTTACGGTTATGGTACGTTCCGCATATTGGCGCAAGATTAAACTGGTAATGGCCAGGAAGGTAAGGAAAATAATTAGGGCGAAAAAAGCGTTGCCTATTGGACCAAGCAACTCTTCCCCAATTTCAATAATAGTCTTCTCAGGGTATCTTTCCAGTAAAATTGCCGTAGGAAGAAAAGCAACCCCCGCTACCAAAGTGGCTGCTAGAATAACCAGCCAGGCGGCCGTCTGTCCTTTATAACCTAAAACGGCCGGAAAGGTAAGAAATAGCTCAGTAATCAACGCCATTGTAACCAACATGATGGCCTCTTTTAGCTCTATTTTACTTTCCTGGCGCATTAAAATTCCCCTTTTTTGGCCGTTTTAACCACATACGGCTTACCGTAGGCTGTCTTTGCCTGCGTTGCGGCTTAAGAAAACCTGGACGCTCTTCTTGCTTCCACACCGGCCCCCTGATGAATACATCGGCGGTGGCCTGTTTAATTGTAGCCAGGGGTGCTAAAAAGGGAACACCAAAGGATTTAATCCCGGCCAAAAGAAGAAGTTGGATATAAACCCCAATTACCAACCCCCAAACCCCAAAAACTGCTCCCAGAAAGATATAAATAAATTGCAACAGGCGAACGCTAAAAGTAAGAATATAATTGGGTACGGCAAAACTGCCAATGGCCGTAATGGCCACCACAATAATTAAAATAGGGCTGATAATATTTGCGGCCACCGCCGCCTGACCTAAAATCAACGCCCCGACAATACTTAAGGTAGGGCCAATTAAGCCGGGAATGCGAATGCCTGCCTCCCGGATAAGTTCAAAGATAATCTCCATTACTACTAATTCTATCACCGAAGGAAAAGGAACATTTTCATGGGCGGCAGCAATAGACATGAGCAAATCCGTAGGAATCATTTCGTGGTGGTAACCAATAACGGCTATATAAATACCGGGGAGGAAGATAGCCATAAAAAATCCAAATAAACGGATAAATCTTAGAATAGTTCCGTAAGGCCAGCGAATATAGGCGTCTTCGGCCGTATGGAAAAGAGCAAAAAAGGTGGCCGGAACAAGTAAAGCAAAGGGGTTTCCTTCCAACAAAAGGGCTACCTGGCCTTCGGTAAGTCCGGCAACTACGCGATCCGGTCTTTCGGTGGTCAGGATTTGAGGAACAAAACCAAAGGTGTTATCCTCAATAAACTGCTCTAAGACGCCGCTTTCCCCTATGTAATCAGTAGCCAGACGGTTAAGACGGTTTTTAACTTCCGCCGCCAGTTTAGGGTCGGTTAAGCCTTTGACATACATTACGGCGCAGTTAATCCGGTTAAGACGGCCTATTTTAACAAATTCCGTCACCAAATCAGGAGAGTGAAAAGAGCGGCGGATTAAAGCTGTATTGACCCGCAGAGTCTCGGTAAAACCCTCCTGGGGACCCCGGATAACCAATTCTGCGGTTGGCCGGCTGACCGTACGGTGTTCCCATCCTTTTGTTTCTACGAAAATTGCTTTAGGACAAAAATCAATTAAAATAGCCGTTGAACCATCTAAAATAGCGTCAACTACCGTATTAAGATTATCGGTTGTTTCGGCCTGGTTGCCGGGCAAAAGACGGGTCATGACGGTTTCCAGTAAAGTGGGACCAGGGTCCAAGCGCAAACGGGATAAAAGCATTAAGGGCTCTAAAACATGGCTGTTCTGTAAGTTACGGTCGGTTAAGCCATCAACAAAAATAAGGGCGGCGGTTACCGGCGGGTTCGTCCCAATGGAAAAATCACGAAAAACAACATCCCTGTTTTGGGGCAGGTGAAATATTTCCTTTAACCGGGTAATATTTACCTTTAGGCTGGCCGCTATTTTCTTTTGGGTCATTCCGGTTTTTGCTTTAGACGCGTGATGCTTAGGCCAGGATGCCGCCCTTACCGGACGACGAAAACGGTTTTTAGGTGTCGGGGGGGGTATTTCGTGTGGGGGAGATAGGGATGTTAACTCAGGCTCTCTCTCGTCTCTTTTTCTTTCTTCCGGCTGTTCTTTTTTTTCTTTTTGTCCTGGTTGTCCTGACGGTGTTTCCTGTTCCCCGGTTTGTTCTACGGGCGCTTGAAAAGTGAGCAACTCTTTGAGGCTTGATTTAAAAGCCATCCTTTTTCCTCCGTTTAGCGAAAACGTCCTTTAGGAGGTAGGATAGCCAAAACAAGCAGAAATTATGAAGTTAAACTGTTAATTACCGTTTGCTTCATCCCGGCCGGGTCTATGACCAGGGCATGCCGAACCGCTTTTTGGGGTAAATTTTTTAATCCGGGCGGGATTTCTAAACCGGTAGCCCGGGCCAATACATCTAATAGCTCAAAAGCACTTTTATTTTGGGTTGCTTTCTCGCCCAAAATTGCTTTAACCACGTGGGGACAAAATTTAAAAGGGCTGGCCGTAGAGACAAGGACTGCTTTACTTGCGTCGCCGGTTTGGGAGAAATACTTAGCGTGGACACTTTTACCCACCGCAGTATGAGGGTCCAAGACATAATTATACTGCCGGTAAGTGTCTTTAATGGTGGTTAATGTTTCCTCATCGGCGGCAAAATCAGACCAAAAAATAGCCTTTATCTTTTCTAAAACTTCATCATCCACCTGAAAGCAGCCCTTTTCCTGCAAATCGGTCATCCATTTTTCTACTTTAACCGCCTTATGGCCGGTAACCTCGTAAAGTAAACGCTCCAGGTTGCTGGCCACCAGAATATCCATGGAGGGGGAAATGGTCTGGTAAAAAGTCCGGTTGCGATCATAAAACCCGGTTTGGATAAAATCGGCCAACACGTTATTTTGGTTGGTGGCGCAAATTAATTTTCGAACGGGTAAACCCATTTGCCTGGCGTAAAAAGCGGCTAAAATATTACCAAAGTTTCCGGTTGGAACCACAAAATTTATTTCTTCCGGAGGAGTTATTTCCCCCTGTTTTTGTAAATCCAGGTAAGCCGAAAAATAATAAACAATTTGCGGTACCAGCCTTCCCCAGTTAATTGAGTTGGCCGAAGAAAAACAATAGGGACTTTCAGGAAGCAAATAAGGCTTCTCCTTAAAAATTTCCTTTACCCCTCTTTGGATCTGGTCAAAATTACCCTTTACGGCCCCTACCCGGACATTGCTTCCCTCCTGGGTAATCATTTGCCACTCCTGTATTTTACTGACTCCTTCGGCCGGGTAAAAAACAATGATTTTTGTCCCTTCAACGTCCTTAAATCCTTCCAAAGCCGCCTTTCCGGTGTCTCCAGAGGTAGCGACCAGAATAGCTATTTTTATATCCTCTCCTGTTTTAGTCACCGCGTAACGAAGAAGATAAGGCAGTATTTGCAGGGCAAAGTCCTTAAAAGCTCCGGTGGGTCCGTGCCATAATTCTAAAAGGTAGAGCCCGGTTTTTAATTTTTTTACGGGAGCAATTTTAGGGCCGGGGAAATTTTTTTGGTGATAAGCCCTGGTGATGCTCTCCTTTATTTGCGCCGGGGTAAAATCCGTCAGAAATAAATTTAAGATATAAAAAGCCCGTTCTTGATAACTTACGCCAACTAAACCATTAAGCTGCTGTTTAGTTATCTGGACAGATTCAGCGGGCACAAAAAGTCCCCCGTCAGGAGCCATTCCCGACTTAATTGCTTTAATGGCACTAAAAGAATGAAATTTTCCCCTGGTGCTTTCGTATAACAAACAAAAGGTCACTCCTATCTCAATTTTTTAGACAAAAGAACTGCCCCCTTTGTCTTATGTCCCCTCGTCTTTATCTATCTTGATTTTTTTTTAATAACTTTCTTATATCATAGTCTTTATTTTCAAGCAATGATTTAAATTATTTTTCCGGTAAATAAATAGACCAGTTTTTACCTAGCAATTTTATTTGATACGCGTCAGAAGATGTTTTTTTTATCTGGCCGAATTTAAACGGCTCTTTTAACTCTAAAGCATCATTCAGCGCCCCAAGGGATGCCTGAACTCCAAAAACCACCATTCCAAGAAAGAGCCCAAAAGAGGCCCCCCAAAAAAATTTATTTTGCTCCATTATCTCCCTTAAACCCCCTTTTAAGGAAGTTTACCCTCCCTAAAGGTTTTTTATTAATTTCACTTTTAAAGGCTATGTCGGAATATAACTTAATTTGTTGGAAAATAAAGTTATAAATATTTAAGATTTATAAAGGTTTTACTTAAAATTTAGCGAAATATATAACCATTATATATCTTTATCTGGTGTAACAAGAAAGGCTGTTTCTCTTGAAAATATTACCCTGGCTAAGAACACCCGTAACATTTTTTGGGGGGCAAGCTTTAGTTATTTTCATCATCACCCTATATTTTAGCTTTTTTGCTCAACTCCTGGCGTTAAAATGGGCAATTATAATCTTTATCTTAATTTTATCTAACCTTTTTTTCACTTTAGAAACTTTAAAAATAATCAAATTAAGCCGGCGGCAGAAAAACTTGGTTGAAATACAAGAAGAAAAACTAAAGACTTTAAATGATTTTAATAATTATGTTCGTGCCCAACGTCATGACTATCTAAATCATATCCAAACTATTTATGGCTTGCTTCAAATTGGTCATACTGAAGCGGCCAGTGAATATTTAACTGAAATTGTTTCCGAAGCGCGCTTTTCTTCCCAAATTATGTTTCTGAAAAAACCCGGGGTAAATGCTCTCCTCCAAAGAAAAACAATTCAAGCGCGCAACAAAGAAATTGCCTTTGAGTTAAACATTCAAACTGATTTAACGTACCTTAGGGCTTCTGTTTATGATTTAAACCGTATTTTAGGGAATCTAATAGATAACGCCTTTGAAGCAGTAGCTCCGCTGCCTCCTGACCAACGGCAGGTTAAACTGGAAATATATGACGACGAGCTTTATTACGGTATTAGGGTAACTAATACCAGTCCTAAAATTAACCAAAAATTTATCCAAACAATGTTTGATCCAGGATTTACTACTAAAGGCGAAGGACGGGGAATGGGTTTATTTATCGTTAAAAATATTGTTAATTTAAATGATGGTAAAATTATGGTCTCCTCTCCACCAATAACCTTTGAAATATTGTTGCCTAAACGTGGGGGGGGGGGGGGGGTAAATTGGCTTCCAGGCAGATGGACCAAAAATCCCTGAAATAGAGTTTTAAACCCCTTACCATTAATATTACTTCTTAAAGTCCCGTAATGGCCACTTCGTCGCGGTCTAATTTGTAACGGAGGTTTTGGGCAAACTGCGTTACAATAGGGTCATTGACGGCGGCTCTTTCTATCTGCCGTAAAAGATCTATTTCCCGTCTAAGTAAAGAAAAAATATCCCCTTCCTGCAGGTTACTTAACTGCAGCAAAGCGGCAAAAGAAGCACCCTCATACCAGGCGCAAGCCAACGGCCCCGGCAGCGGTGACCACAGACAAAAATGCTCCGGTACTCCATAGTGTAAAAGATGATTTTTTAGAGTCGTTATTTGTTTTATCGGCATGTTTCCTTTTACCACTCTTTCATCGCGTCCGGGTTGATAATCTATCCCGGCCAGAATAGCCACTGCTTCAGCCGGAGGGACCTCTAAGAGAAGCCCGGAAAATATTAACTCGGTAACTAAAATTTCTTGAACATGGATATTTAAAGCAAACAATCCGCGCGGTAGTAATTCCCGGCCTTTAATAAAACCCAACTGCCGCAGCAGTTCCAGTACTTGCGTAAATTCCTGCTCATATTCCCGGATATTTTTGCTCAGGTAATTTGCCTGCCGGTTAAAGAAACTTATTTTTTCGGTAATTTTTTTTATTTTCTTCTCGGTTTGACGGCACTTTTTATCGTTACATTTTTGGCGCTCAATCTTTAAAAGAGAAAAAATCTCCTTCTTTCTTTCCTTAGCCATAAGGGAATGCCGGTTTTTGCGCCGTGAGAGGTAATTTAATTCCTGCCTTAGTTTAAAGCGTTCGAGTTGACAGGCGGGGGTCCGGCGGACCGTACAAAAAGCCCCTTCTGGCTTAACCAATTCAGCTTCCAACTTTAATATTTCTTGTTTTATATGTCTCATTTCTTTATTGTTTTGGTAAGTCGCCAGGTTTTTTTCCAAAAATGTTTTAATTTCTGCCTCGTTTTTCCAGTGTAAAAGGTTTAAAACCGTGTTGGGAGTAATCATTAGGCGACCCTGAACCGGTTCCATTTTGTCTTCCTCGTAAAAAGCCGTTTGCTCTGGAAAGCGCTGGTCAAGACAAACAAACACCCGTCCTGTTTCATCATAGCCCCGCCGCCCGGAGCGACCAGCCATTTGAAAAAACTCCCGGTTATGCAAATTGCGAAACACCCGGCCGTCCCATTTACGACAAGAATCAAAAACGGTACTGGCAGCTGGAAAATTAACACCCACGGCAAAAGTTTCCGTACAAAACAAAACGTAAATCAAACGGGACTCATAAAGCCGCTCCACTAAATCCTTCAGGGCGGGGGATAAGCCGGCGTGGTGATAGCCAATACCTTGATAGAGAAACCGCCGCAAATTTTCCCGCCGCAAGTAAAATAAACCAGGATTTTTTTCCTCTGCTTGGCGGATAAGCTGTCTGGCTTGCTGTTTTTCCTCCATGTTTAAAAAGTCCCACTGCCGGCTCAGTTCTTCGGCCAATGTTTCAGTTCGCCGGCGTCCAAAGGTAAAATAAAGAGCCGGCAAATGCTCTTGAATAACTTCAATTACTTCCGTACAAGAAATTTGTGGTTCAAGGTTGGCTAAAGCTTTATTCATTCTTTTTTTCCCCACGGTAGCGTTCCTTGAGCGCGTCTGATTGGGTCTTTATTTCCGCTTGTGCTTCAGCAGCCGTTAAGATATTTCCTTGTTGATTAATCCAGTTAGTTTTTAAGGGCACCGCCCGCTTCTTTTCTATAATCACCTTTACCTCATCATGGCGAACTTCCTTTATCCAGGCCGCAATCTCATAAATATTAGGAATAGTGGCAGACAAACCCAAAAGCTTAAGGTGTAAAGGAGCGAAAATTACACTTTCTTCCCACACCGTACCCCGGGCAGGATCATCCAAATAATGCATTTCATCAAAAACAACGTGGGAAATGTTTTGCAATTCACTAGGCTGGGCAAAACACCAGTTACGAAAGATTTCGGTGGTCATTACCAGCACAGGCGCCCCCTCGTTGATTGATAAATCGCCGGTAATAAGACCTACCTTTTCCCGTCCAAACAAGGCGCTAAAATCACGGTACTTTTGGTTGGATAAAGCTTTAATAGGAGAAGTATAAATAACCCCTTTTTCTTTGGTTAAAACATCGGCCAGTAATTTTTCCGCAATCAAAGTTTTTCCTGTTCCGGTTGGGGCAGCTACGATAACGGATGAGCCCAACCTTAAAGCCATAATGGCTCTTTCTTGAAAACAATCTAACTTCAACTCTTTTTGGAGAAAATGATTACTTATTCTGGGGCGGTAAAAAAACTGCTTTTCCTCTTTTTTCTTTTCTTTAAAGTAGGCCGTCTCTTAAAACTCCTTTCCGTCCTTTACATTTATTATACACTAAAAAATATAACCGAAAAAGCTATTTTTTTAACCATTTAACCAAAGTGTCCGGAGATATAATCAGCCGTTACCTTTTCCTTTGGTTTAACGGCTAGTTCCGCCGCCGGGCCAAATTCAACCAATTGCCCCAGGAGAAAAAAGCCTATATAGTCTGAAATCCGGAAGGCCTGACCCAAATTGTGCGTAACTACTACAATGGTATAAGACTTTTTTAACTCTAACAGCAGTTCCTCAATTTTTCCCGTGGAAAGCGGGTCTAAGGCGGAACAGGGTTCATCCAAAAGAATAACCTCTGGTTTCACGGCCAAAAGGCGGGCAATACAAAGTCTTTGCTGTTGCCCCCCGGATAAACTTAAACCCGATTGGGGCAGTTTATCTTTCACTTCATCCCAAAGGTTGGCCTGCTTCAAGCTGTTAATTACTACATCTTCAAGTTTTTTGCCGTTGACGCCCCGGTTATGTTCCCTAACTCCAAAAGCTACGTTATCAAAAACAGACATGGGAAAGGGATTTGGTTGTTGAAAAACCATCCCAACCTTGCGCCGGATTAAAACAATATCGGTGTCTTGAGCGTAAATATCCTTTTCGTCAAGCGTTATTTTTCCCTCCAGCTTAAAAGAACGAATTAAATCATTCATCCGGTTTAAGCAGCGTAAAAAAGTGCTTTTACCACATCCGGAAGGACCAATTAAACCTACAATTGAGTTAGCGGGAATAGTCGCGTTTACCTTTTTTAAGGCTGGCGTTCTGCCATACCAAGCGCTAAGTTCCCGGGCCTGCAGCTTTGTTTTTCCGTTATCTTTATTTAACAAGTTATTACTCCTCCTTCAGTTTGCCAATCCTACCTATATAATCCACTAAGGTGTTGAGTATTAAAATAATTATAATTAAAACTAATCCCGCGCCAAAAGCTTTATTAGGAGAATTGCCTTCTCCGGCCGGTGAAGAATAATAAATAAAAGTGGTCAAGGTACTGCCGGCATTTTGTAAAGTAGCTCCCCAGTTTTGAGGATACCACCAGGGCTGCGGACCGGTAAGATTCATACTTCCTCCCAAACACAGCCAAACAATAGCGGTGTCGCCGGCAATGCGACCTATACCCAAAATGGTGCCGGTAATAATACCCGACCGGGCAGCCGGTAAAATTACCCGGCTAATAGTCCGCCATTTGCTTACCCCCAAGGCAAAAGCTGCTTCACGGAAAGTTTGCGGGACTGCTTTAACGGCTTCTTCGCAGAACTTAATTACAAAAGGAAGGACCATTACGGCCATAGTAATCCCACTTACCAGAAAGCTCCGGCCAAAAGCTTTTCCTTCCGCTACCCCTTCTACCATAGAACTAAAAAAAGCTAATTCCGGCAAAGAAAATATGGCCAGGCCAAAAATAGCGTAAACAATAGTAGGAACCCCGGCTAAAACATCTATCCCCATTCGTAAAGTCCCAAAGAAAAAATTATCTTCCGCGTATTCAGCCAGGTAAGTAGCGGTAGCCAAGGCCCAGGGAAAGGCAATTATGATTCCCACGGCCGTAAGTAAAATAGTACCAATCATTGGGGCCAGAATACCCCCGCTTAATTCCTCCCTTAAGCTGGGCTGAGGATCCTGGGTAAGAAAAGCCCAATCTATTGCCCCTATTCCTTTAATAAATAAGTAAATAATGATGGTAAAACAAACGACCAGAATGATAATTCCTGAAAACCAACAGGCGGAAAATCCAAGTAAATTTTCTTTATTTTTCACCGTTTAGTTTACCTCCTATCTCTTTTGAGCGCGCCACCCAACGGGCAAAGAAGCTTAAGATTACGCAAGAAACCAAAAGGAAGGCCCCGCAGGCAAAAAGAGCTGACTCGCAGGTGGGGACCCCCATCCCTTCCGCATTATCCACCACCGTGGAAGCTAAAGTGCGTAAAGGTTCTAAGAAAAACACCAGGCCGTGGCTTGGGTTAGGAATATTTGCCACACTGCCGCTAACCATGGAAAGAGCAATAGCTTCCCCAATAGCCCGTCCCGTAGCTAAAATGGCCCCCGCAATAATGCCTTTTTTGGCCCCCGGCAGCATGATTTTAACAATTGTCCGCCAGTGAGAGATACCCAGGGCTAAAGAACCCTCTTTGTAGGTTTTCGGCACCGCCCGCAGGGCATCAGCGGCTAAGGCCACAAAAATAGGCACAATCATCATCCCCAATACTAAAATGCCGGCCAACAGGCTGGTGCCGTCTAAAGCCGCCACTTTGGCCATTCTTAAAGACATTTCATTAGTAACTAAATGCCGGTCAATCCAGGGCACCACCACCAGTAAGCCAACTAAACCGTAAATTACGGAAGGGATGGCCGACAGTAAACGTACCGTTGATTCTACGGGTTTAAAGAACCAGGGCGGACAAACTTCTACTAAAAAAATGGCGCACCCTAAACCTAAAGGAACGGTAAAACAAAGCGCGCCCAACGTAGTAAAAAAAGTGCCGACAATTAAAGGTAAAGCTCCAAAATGCCAGCTTGGCTCTTTAGCGGTAGCCACCCAGGCCCGGTAAAAGTCCTGATCCCATCCGGCGGTAAATACAATGGCCAGGCCATTTGCCCTAAGTACCGGCCAGGCTTCTTTGACCACAAAGATAAAAACAAAAAAGATCAGGATACTGCTTAAAATGGTAAAAAGAAATAAACCCTTTTCAATTAAAAATTCTTTTATGGATTGCCGGGAGGCTAAAAAAACCTTGGGGGTAACTATTACTTTTACCTCTTCTTTTTTTACCGGGACCGAATCCAAATGATTTATTTTCCCACCTTCTTTACCTTTTGATTTTAACAAACTATTGTTAAGATTTTGTTAAGATTTTGTTAAGATTTTGTTAAGATTTTGTTAAGATTTTGTTAAGATTTTGCCTAATGGCCCCAGCTTATTTTTTTTTGCTTGTAAGAAAGAGGGAGGTTATGTTATGCTTATTTCAAAGGCCGTTAGAAAGGACGCTTTTAGTGCTTGACCAAATTTCCCTGGAAGGTATTCTAGAAAGAATTGTATATTTCGACCCCGAAAGCAACTTTACCGTGGCTAAACTTAAAGCCGGGGCACACAAAGACCTTATTACGATAGTCGGAAACTTATTTACCCTTAACCCCGGACAAACCTTGCAGCTAAAAGGGAAATGGATAAGGAATAAAAAATTTGGGGAAGAATTTCAGATAGAAAGCTGTCTGCCTCTACTTCCGGCCACCATAACCGGTATAGAAAAGTACTTGAGTTCCGGTTTAATTAAAGGCATAGGTCCGGTTATGGCCAGGCGGATTATTAACCAGTTTGGGGATAAGGCCCTGGATATTATAGAAAATGAGGCGGAAAGCTTGTTAAAAGTGGAAGGAATTGGTCCGACCCGCTTAAAAAGCATCACCGGCGCCTGGGCCGAACAAAAGGAAATTAAAGAAGTAATGCTCTTTTTATATAATAATAATATTAGTTCCGCCTACGCCGTAAAAATATATAAGGCCTACCGGGAACAGGCTATTTCGGTTATGAAGGAGAACCCTTACCGCCTGGCCTTGGACATTAACGGGATTGGCTTTAAAACCGCCGATAAAATAGCGCAAAATTTTGGTTTTGCCTTAAATTCCCCCTTACGGGCGCAAGCAGGATTAATTTATCTGCTGCACCAGTATGCCGAAGAGGGACACGTTTACGTTCCCGTTCCTGAACTGTTAAAAAAAACAGAGGCAGAATTAGGTATTGAAGCCGAAATAAGCCAGGAAGCAATCAGCTCAATAACAGTAAAAGGGGAGGTCGTGGCTGAATTGATTAGCGGTGTCCAGGTAGTTTACCTTAAACCCTTTTACCTCGCGGAAGTAAGCGTGGCGCAAAGACTGAAAAAATTAAACGCAACACCCAAATCTCCCCTATCTATTGACCTGGAGAAGGCTTTACTTTGGGTGCAAAAAGTAAATAAAATAATTTTAGCCGAAAAACAAAGGGAAGCTTTAAGAAAAGCCATTAAAACTAAATTGATGGTAATAACCGGTGGACCAGGGACCGGAAAAACAACGTTGGTGGCCAGTTTAATTGAAATATTAGCCAAAAAGGGACAGCAAATAATCTTAGCCTCACCAACCGGCCGGGCAGCTAAAAAACTTTCTCAGGTTACCGGTAAGGAAGCTAAGACCATCCACCGTCTCCTGGAATATAGCCCTAAGGAAAAGGTCTGGAAAAGAAATGAAGAACGTCCTTTGGAGGGAGATTTAATTATTGTTGATGAGGCTTCCATGATTGACCTTATCTTAATGCATCATTTGTTGAAATCAATCCCTCCAAAAGCCAGTTTAATTTTGGTCGGGGATGCAGACCAACTTCCCTCCGTTGGCCCAGGTAATGTTTTAAGAGATATTATTAAGTCCGAAAAAGTAGAGGTGGTTTTTTTAAAAGATATTTACCGCCAAGCTCAAGAAAGTTTAATTATCTTAAATGCGCACCGGGTTAATCAGGGTTTATATCCCGCTTTAAAGACAAAACAAAGGCAACGGGATTTTTATTTCATCCAAGAAGAGGAGCCGGAAAGAGTTTTAGAAACAATAAAAATTTTATACCGGCAAAAAATTCCTCAAGCCTTTGGTTTTAACCCCAAAGAAGATATTCAAGTTTTAACCCCAACGCATAAGGGAATTACGGGGGTAACTAATCTGAACCGGGAATTACAGGCCTTGCTCAATCCACAACGCCAGGAAATTACCGGCGGAAACAAGGTTTTTTGCCTTGACGATAAAGTAATGCAAATTAAAAACAACTACGAGAAAGAAGTTTTTAACGGCGATATAGGGCGCGTAATTAAAATTGACCCGGAAGAACAAGAAATAACCGTTGCTTTTGATACCCAGCAGGTCACCTATAGCGGTCACGAAATGGAGGAGTTGACCTTAGCTTACGCTATATCGGTTCATAAATCCCAGGGCAGTGAATACGCTGCAGTCATTATGCCTCTTCTAACCCAACACTATATAATGCTGCAGCGTAATCTCCTTTATACGGCCATCACCCGGGCCAAGAAGTTAATGGTTTTAATTGGTTCGCCTAAAGCGCTGGCGATAGCCATAAAAAATAACAAGGTAAAAGAAAGATATACTAATTTATGCGAAAGGTTAATTTAAACAACCGTTTTAAATAATAAGTTTTTGGTAGGGGCGTATAGCCATACGCCCCTACCAAAGTAAAAAATAAGAAAATTGCCATTTACAATTTTAAAGAGGTTAGTTTAGTAATGCCAAAAATCCTAGTGGTTGATGATGAAGAAAATATTGTGGAACTACTCAAATTTAACCTGGAACGGGAAGGTTTCAAGGTAATTTCAGCCTTTGATGGAAATACGGCTTTAGAAATAGCCCGTAAAGAATCACCTGACCTGATTATACTTGACGTAATGCTTCCAGGGCGTGATGGTTTAGCGGTATGTAACGCCTTGCGCCAGGATTTAAAATTAGACCATATCCCGGTCATTATGCTTAGCGCCCGGGTAGAGGAAATTGACCGGGTAGTCGGCTTGGAAATAGGGGCGGACGATTACGTTACTAAACCTTTCAGCCCCAGGGAACTAACGGCCCGGGTAAAGGCCCGGTTAAGGCGGTTAACTAAAGAAAAAGAAAGGGTAAGCCTCCCGTCTAAAAAACAATTATTAAATAACGATTTGGTAATTGACCCGGCCTGTTTTGCGGTTACGTTTAAAGGGATAAAACAGGACTTCACCCCAAAAGAATTTGAGCTTTTTTACTTTTTAGTCAGCAATCCCGGAAAAGTATTTACCCGTGAATTTTTAGTCGATAAAATTTGGGGTTATGATTTTGCCGGAGATATGCGGATGATTGATGTTCACATCCGGCACATTCGCCACAAGTTAGAAAAGTTTCCTGAAATAGCACAACTTATTGAAACAATACGGGGGGTCGGCTATCGTTTTAGGGAGGTATCTTAGTAAACATGCTTAAAAACAACATCTGGCGGGAAATTATTTATTATTTTTTTATTCTCCTATTTTTTTTAGCTATTTTACAATTTTATTTTTTTTACCACCTTAATCTAGGTTGGGCCCTCCTAACGTCGTTTATCTTTGCCTTGGGCCTGGGGTGGATATTTTTTAAACAGGTCATTTCTCCGTTAAAAAAAATAAATAAGGTCACCGAAGCAATCAGTCAAGGAAATTTAAACCAGGAATTACCCCTTTACGAACAGAAAGAAATCAGCCGGTTAGCTCACAACATAAATGATTTGGTGCGGCAACAAAAAAAAATCCTGGCCCAGATTATCGCGGAAAAAAACCGCATTCAGACTATCTTAAACAGTATGACGGAAGGAGTAGTTGCGCTTGATAACCAGGGCAATGTTCTTCTGCTTAATTCAGCGGTAGAAAATTTTTTGGGCGTTGCCCGGGAAGCCTATCTAGACAAAAATATCCTGAACCTCATCCGCAATTACGACTTAGAAAGAGCCGTAAAACAGGCTTTAAAAAGTGAAAGGCCAATAACGCAAGAATTTCAACTTATTTACCCCGAACCCAGTTTTTATTATCTTAAGGCCACCCCCTTAAAAAATCAAGAACAAGAAAAAGAGGGGATTGTACTCTTACTAAGAAACATTACTAAAGAAAAAAAACTGGATCAAATGCGCACTGAGTTTGTGGCTAATGTTTCACACGAGTTACGCACCCCACTTACTTCAATCAGCGGTTTTTTAGAGACTTTGCGCGAGGGAGCAATAGATGACCCTGCCGCCGCCCGCCGGATCTTAGAAATCATGAGCAAAGAAACCAACCGGCTGGCAAAACTTATTGACGATTTATTACATCTCTCCAAGATAGAAGAAAGAAGGGTCGTTCACCGGTGGCAGTTGGTGCAGTTAAAAGAAATCATTAACCAGGTAACCGTTATGTTTCAACCTCAGGCCCAACAAAAATCTTTAAGTTTAACGGTAGAAATACCGGTTGAGTTGCCTTGCATATCTGGTGATCCCGATTTATTAGCCCAGGTATTAACAAATTTAGTAGATAACGCAATAAAATACACTCTCCCTGGCGGGCAAGTTTTAATCCGCGCCACAACCTATAGAGATACCGTTCAGGTAGAGGTAAAGGATACCGGTATTGGCATCCCGCCTGAGGACCTGCCCCGTATCTTTGAGCGCTTTTACCGGGTAGAAAAGGCCAGGGCCCGGGAACTGGGAGGAATTGGCGTAGGCTTAGCTATTGTTAAACACATCATTAAGGCCCATGGAGGAAGTATTAAGGCGGAAAGCATACCCCACCAGGGAAGTTCCTTTAAGGTTACTTTACCGGCCGAAGTGAGAAGTGAGAAGTGAGAAGTTTGAGGTGAGATTAGCTTTGACTAACTATCAATCCTTTTATTATCTCTAAATCCTTGTCTCTCACCTTTAAAATCTTTTTTCAGGAGGCAAAATATTTATGCGGGCCCGCGGTGCTTTTGAACAGGAATTAACTGATTTACAGCAGGACATTTTACGGCTGGCCAGTTTAACGGAAGAGACTATTTATGGAGCCGTTCAATTTTTACTGCGGCAAGACGTGGCAGGAGCAAACCAAATAATTTCTGGTGATGTTTTAATTGATAAGCTAGCGCAGGAAATCGAAGATAAATGCGTAAAGTTAATCGCTACCCAACAGCCGATAGCCCATGATTTACGCCTGTCTATCACCAGCCTTAAATTTCTGGTCAGCTTGGAACGAATGGCCGACTATGCAGTTGACATTGCCCGGGCTACCCTTTACATTTACGGCTACCCCTTAAACAGGCAACTTATGGAATATACCTCCAAAATGAGCCGGGTAGTCCAACAAATGATCAAAGAGGCTCTAGACGCTTATGTTAATAACGATACTCAAAGAGCACGCGAAATGTGTTCTTTAGATGATGAGGTTGATTTTATTTCCGCTAAAATATTTCAAGAGGCTGTACGGGCAATGCGGGAAAAGACCCAGCCCCAAATTGTAATTCCGGCCGTTTATTTTTTGCTAATCAGTCGCTATCTGGAAAGAATCGCTGATCACGCCACCAATATTGGTGAGGAAGTAATTTTTTTAATCACCGGCGAAAAAAGAGAGCTTAACTAAGTCGGTCATCGGTCGTCGGTCATCGGTCGTCGGTCGTCGGTCGTCGGTCGTCGGGATAAAATAATGACGACTAAATGTTTCTCTGTGCCTAGTCAGTAAGGTAAAAATGGGTTTGGCAGCCCGGACACTCAAAATATTCTCCTTCGTTATCCTGCTTTAGACATCCAGTGCCAATTTTTTCAATTATATTACCCTGTTCATCCTTTATTTTTTCGTTCATTTCCGGACAATAAATCCAGGTACGGCATTGGGAACAATAAAAATTTTCTTTAAGTGCGTAAACTAAACTGACGGTAAGTTTAACCATGATAGCCCCCCCTTCTTAAGATTTGTAGGTTCTCTGAAATGCGAAATATGCTTGATACCTACATATAAAAGCCCCTTTTTTTATTTTTCACCTCCAGGGCCCCCCC
>DMDI01000048.1:16628-22256 GCA_003445555.1 Desulfotomaculum sp.
CTTTTATTGAGCATCCCTCAGAGGCCCCCTCACCCTAACCCTCTCCCCCAGGGGAGAGGGATACTATTGGCGTAGGGCGTGAAAGTAATATGTGGTGGAACTACGGTAACCCTCTCCCCCAGGAGAGGGATCCTCTCGGCGTATTCCTGATCTATTCCCCTCTCTTGACGGGAGGGCCTAGGGGAGGGTGATTTGTCCGATGAGTTTCCGAGACCCTTCAAGATTTAATATTAAAAGTTCAAAGTTCGAACCAATTTTTTTACCAGTTTCAAACAGCTAACCTCAAGCAGGACCCGTTTTAAGGTATACTTTTCTCCCCTGAATATTTAAGCGGTTTTGGGCAAACAGCCTAATGGCGGCCGGGTAAATTTTATGTTCTTGTTCTAAAATTCGCGCCGCCAGCGTTTCGGCCGTATCTTCCGCCAGTACCGGCACAACGGCCTGCAAAATAATAGGTCCGGTATCTACTCCTTCATCAACAAAATGCACCGTACAACCACTAAAACGAACCCCGTGCTCCCAGGCCCGGGCTTGAGCATGCAATCCAGGAAAAGCAGGCAGCAAAGCCGGATGAATGTTCATAATCCGGTCAGGGAAAGCTTCTAACATGTTTACCCCTAAAACGCGCATATACCCGGCCAGACAAACTAACTCTACTTTATGCTGCTTAAGGACAGCCGTTACTTTTTCTTCGTATTTTTCTTTAGTAGGAAAATCTTGAAAGCCAATATAAATAGACGGGATATTGTTGGCGCGGGCTCTCGTCAGGGCAAAGGTATCAGGTTGATCACTGATTACCACCACTACCTCAGCCGGTATTTCACCCTTTTTGGCGGCATCTATAATTGCCTGCAAGTTTGAACCCCTCCCGGAAACTAAAACGCCAAGACGCAAGCAAGACATGCTCTTCCTCCTTTAAACAAATACTACTTCCCCGTTGCCGGATACTACTTCTCCCACCAAATAAGCCTTTTCTTTTTGCCGGGTAAAATAACTCAACAAGGATGGTGCTTCCTCACTAGGAACAATTAAAAGAAAACCAAGGCCCAGGTTAAACACTCTCTGCATTTCTGCTTCTTTTACCCGGCCAATTTCCTGGATTAAAGAAAAAATAGGAAGAATAGGCCAGGATTGTTTTTTTAAGACAACGGTGCATCCCGGCGGTAAAATGCGTGGAATATTTTCCCGTAAAGACCCCCCTGTAATATTTACCATGCCCAAAATATTAAAATCAGTCTTTTCTAGTAAAGACAACACTAGAGGAACATATATCCGGGTGGGAACCAACATTTCTTCTCCGACCGTCCTTCCCAAAACGGGGCGGTAGGTATCCACCCGGTAACCAGCCACCTCCAGCAGTACCTTGCGGGCCAGAGAATAGCCGTTGCTATGCAGACCGGAAGAGGGAAGGCCAATTACCTGGTTCCCCGGTTTAATCCTTGAGCCGTTTATAATTTTAGCCTGCTCTGCTACACCAACCACAAAGCCGGCCAGGTCATATTCCTCCGGAGAATAAATACCCGGCATTTCCGCTGTTTCTCCCCCGAGTAAAGCACATCCTGCTTGCCGGCAGCCTTCGGCTACTCCGGCTACAATTGTGGCTACTTTTTCCGGAACTAGTTTTCCCACCGCCAGATAATCCAAAAAAAACAAAGGTTCCGCTCCTTGAACCAAGATGTCGTTAACACACATAGCCACCGCATCAATACCAATAGAGCTATGACGGTTCATTAAAAAGGCTACTTTTAATTTAGTGCCCACCCCATCAGTGCTGGCCACCAAAACTGGCTTTTGGTAACGGGCAAGGTCCAAAGCAAACAACCCGCTGAATCCACCCAGATTACTTAAAACCTCGGGACGAAAAGTACTTTGGGCAATTGGCCGGATTAATTTAACGGCCTGGTTACCCGCGTCAATATCTACCCCACTACGGGCATAGATTAAACCATTTTCCATTTAATGGACACGGTTCCGTTGACCGTGCGGTCAATAGAAGCGTCCCCTCCCCCTCCTTAAAATTCTAATTTTTTGGTCCTATCAATCTCAGCACTTTCTAGCGCTATCGGGTAATCTCCTGAATAACAGGCGGTACAAAAACTGTCTTTTTTGCCATCAAATATATCCAGCAAAGAATTTAAGCTCAAGTAATGTAAGCCATCTACGGTAATCCGTTGTCTAATTTCTTCTAGGGACATTTGAGCCGCCAGCAGTTCTTTTTCGTTCGAGGTGTCTATACCGTAATAACAGGCATGAGCAACAGGGGGAGAACTAAGACACAGGTGAATTTCTCTTGCGCCGCACTCTCGCAACATGCCTACAATCTTTTTACTGGTTGTCCCCCGAACTAAAGAGTCATCTATCAATACTATCCGCTTGCCGGCCAGCAACTCCCGGACCGGGTTTAATTTTAACCTTACTCCTACATCACGCATTTCTTGACAGGGCTGAATAAAGGTACGGCCTACATAACGATTTTTCATTAACCCTTCCTCAAAAGAAATACCTGAAGCCTCTGCATACCCCAAAGCCGCCGAAGTACCAGAATCAGGCACAGGAATTACTAAGTCGACTTTTACCGGGTACTCTTGCGCCAGGCGCCGCCCCATTTCGCGGCGCACCTTCTTAACGTTAAAACCATCTATATTACTGTCAGGCCGGGCAAAATAAATGTATTCGAAAATACAATGGGCCCTCCGCTGGCAGCTTACACCCTGGGTAGAAGTCAAACCATGTTCATTAATAGTTACTATTTCTCCCGGGGTTACATCGCGAAGAAAACTTGCTCCTATTGTATCTAAAGCGCAAGACTCAGAAGCCACTACATAATTACCATTTAAAACACCCAGACACAAAGGACGAAAACCGTAAGCATCGCGCACGGCAAATAAACTCTTTTCCGTAAGAATTACTAGCGAATAAGCCCCTTCTAAATCTTGCATACACCTGATTACAGCTTCTTCCATGCTAAAGCTGGCCTGACTGTATCGGGCAAGTAAATTTACAATTATTTCACTATCGGTGGTAGATTGAAATATGGCCCCGCTTGAGGTTAGTCTTTGGTGTAATTCATGGACATTAGTAATATTTCCATTATGAGCTAAGCCCAGCATTCCCCCGGCATACCGGAACACTAAAGGTTGGGCATTCACCAGTTGACTTGCCCCCGTGGTGGAATAACGTACGTGGCCAATTGCTGCCCTGCCTTGCAGCTTATCTAAGTCGCTGTTCCCAAAAACTTCGGAAACCAACCCCATTCCTTTTTGGACGTGTATTTTGTCACCGTCTAAAATGGCAATTCCCGCACTTTCCTGGCCCCGGTGCTGTAGGGCAAAAATGCCATAATAGGTAAGCCGGGCTACGTTCAAACCTGGCCCGTAGATACCAAAAACTCCACATTTTTCCCGCGGCTTTCTCCCCTCCATCTTAGTTTGTTTTCTCCCGACGTCTGACGACCGACGACCGACGACCGACATTGTATCTCCCCCCTAAAAAAACCCGGAGCTAATTAACGCTCTAAACATCTAAAGTCTTATAACCACTTAGGTTCAAAGGAGCAAAGGCACAGAGGCACAGAGTTTTTTTGCCAGACTTATAGGTCTCTATACGTTTTCATTTCACTTTAGACCTTTGTGCCTTTGAACCTATGTGCCTACGTGAATAGTTACAATATAAAAAGTATTTCCGTTTTTGTCAACATTAACTTTTTTCCCGGGGATAGATAAGGCCTAAAAAATCAAATTGTATGCTCCCCCGGGACGTGATAAAATTATTTATCCTCGAAAAACCAAAGGGAGATTTTTATTTTATGAACTCAAATGGCGAATCAAAAAAAGAACTGCTTGATTTTCTGATAAATAATACTATTTACCCTATGTGGAGCAAAAAAGGAACGATTTTTCTAAAAGGTTCAAAAAGGAGGCTGCTAACTGAAGATAAAATTAAAGAGATAATTGCCCGGTTAAACCTTAAAACAGTTGAGGAATGTGAAAAGGTAAGAAGAGAAGTTAGAGAAGGTGTGGCGGCCCGTAAAGAAACTCGTCCCATAAAGGAATGGGTAAAGGAAGAAAGGCCCCGGGAAATGCTGCTAAAATTCGGTCCGGAGATTCTCCCGTTATCAAAAATTCTGGCTATAATCTTGCGTACGGGAAAAGAAGGGGCTAGTGCTGAAGAACTGTCTAAAAGACTGCTAAACCGTTTCGGGACCCTAAGAGAAATAGATGCCGCGCCGGTTCCTGAAATCTGTAAAATTGGCGGGATAGGACAGGCAAAGGCGGTCCAAATTAAAGCCGCTATGGAGCTTGGCAAAAGGCTTTATAAAGAAAACGCGGAAAAACAAAAAAGAATTAAAAACGCGGCTGATGTTATAGACTACGTGTCTGAATATTACGGACCTTACCTTAGAGCCGCAAAAAAGGAATTTTTTAACGTTATTCTTTTAGACGTAAAGAATAAACCCATTCATAACGCAGAATTAAGCAAGGGCAGCGTCAACGCCAGCATAGTTGACCCCAAAGAAATTATGAAGGAGGCTACGTTAAAAACAGCTTCCGCAATTATTCTAGTTCATAACCATCCTTCAGGAGATACCGAGCCTTCGTCTGAAGATATAAAAATAACCAATCGCATAGTTCAAGCCTGCAACCTGGTCGGTATAAAAGTGCTTGACCATATAATTATTGGCAAAAATAAAGAGGACTATTATAGTTTTGCCAAGTCGGGACTAATAACGTAATTACGCCCGGGTTAAGAATCCTCAAGAAGCCGGATAATCCTCCAGGTTAAGCTCTTTAGTAAGCTTATTTAACGCCCTTTTTTCAATACGGGAGACATAGGAACGGGAGATGCCCAAACTTTTAGCCACTTCCCGCTGCGTGTAGCAAGTACCGTTAGTTAGGCCAAAACGCAAGGTAATAACCTTTTGTTCCTGGAACGGTAATTTTTCCAACTGCTGCCGGAGCTGGGCCAGATTAATCTGATCGGCTACTATATCGGTAATCATTTCCGGGTCGGTACCCAGGACGTCAATAAAACTAACCTCGTTACCTTCTTTATCCTTGCCTAAAGGATCGTAAAGCGATACCTCCGCTCTTATTTTTTTACGGACCCTTAAGTGCATCAAAATTTCATTTTCAATACATCTTGAGGCGTAAGTGGCCAAGCGGGTAGCTTTGTTTGGGTTATAAGTGTTCAAAGCTTTAATAAGACCAATGGTACCAATGGAAACTAAATCATCAAACTCTCCGCCCGTATGATCAAACTTTTTTATAATGTGGGCTACTAAACGAAGATTATGTTCAATGAGTATTTGACGGGCCGATTCATCTCCGGTAAACATTTTTTTTAAATATTTAGCTTCCTCCTCTTCCGTTAGAGGTTGGGGAAAGCTGTTACTGGTAATATAAGAAATAAGTATCGCTATTCCGTTAACAAGCGACAAAGCAGTTATAGCCCAAAGGGCAGGCAACATGAACAATCCCCCTTTTGCAAAAGTGGCTTATATATCCTATGAAGCAGCTAATTAGAAGGTGCTTTAAATTTTTTTGAGGTCCACAAATTTTTTGAGTTGCACTTGACTTTTATCTTGTTTTGGAATATTATTTTTTTGAACGGGGCGTAGCTCAGTTTGGC
>DMDI01000037.1 GCA_003445555.1 Desulfotomaculum sp.
TGTAGGGGCGTATGGCAATACGCCCCTACGTCCCCTGACTGACTTTTGGTGGATAATCCCACTGGTGATAGTAATTGGAGCAGGCCTCTGGTGGATAAAAAAGAAAAGAAGGCCTTATTAGACGTCAGACGTCCGTCGTCAGACGTCAGGAGAAAAACAGTTTTACGTTAAAATTTTCTGACGACTGATGTCCGGCAACCGACGACCGAATTTCCAAGGGAAAGGGATTTATTTAAATTGTGAAGTTAAACTTTCGCTACCAGGATAAAGGTACGCTGATTCATAACTTAAATCCTTTTGTTAAACTGGCCTGGGTAAGCAGCACCGTGCTTTTAGCCATGATTTTTGAGCACCCCCTTTATTTGCTATTGCTTTTTCTGGTTACCCTACCCGTGGTAATTGCCGCCAAAGGGTGGCCGGAATGGCTTTCCTTGCTGCGCTTTGTGTTTTACCTCTCTTTGGTTATCATAATCATTAACTCCCTGGTAATGTACCATGGTACCCATGTTTTACTAGAGTTTACCTTTGAAATTCCTACTTTAGGCCAACCAAAAATTACGCTGGAGGCTATTTGCTTTGGTCTGGGAATGTCACTCCGGCTTTTAGCCATTGTTTCTGCCTTTACCATTTTAAATCTTACCGTTCATCCCGACGATATGCTGCTGGCGGCCCTAAAGCTAAGACTCCCTTATAAATCAGTTTTGGCTACCTCCCTTTCTACCCGTTTTATGCCGGCCTTAATTGACGATTTGGGGCGTCTTACTGACGTTCAAAGGTCAAGAGGGCTAGAAATAGATAAAGGTAAATTAGGGCAAAAAATAAGGTCGCGAGGGGCAGTTCTAATCCCTTTATTATCTAACTCGTTAGACCGGACGGTTCAGATAGCCGAGGCGATGGAATCCAGGGCTTTCGGGGCGGGAAAGACACGCACCTACTATAAAGAAATAAAGCTAACTCCTTTAGGCCTGGTCCAGGTAGCGGCAAGTTTTTTACCTTTTATCTTCGGCCTTTTCCTCCGCTTTAAAGGTTTTGGCGGTTACCGTTATTATCCGTCCTTACAAAAAATAAATCTTAACTGGTCAGAATTAACCCCTATGCTCATCCTGGTGATTTTATTATTAGCCATCCTGCCTCTGGCCTGGGGCAGTAAGGGGGAATTGAAAAATTGGCGAGGAGGATAAAGATTATTGACCATTACGCTGAAAATAATTACGGCCCATTTTCATCCTTCGGTTGGGGCCGCATCGTGGCATGAACGTTTAATATCGAAAATGAGGTGGTCATTTGATTAAGCTCCAAAATTTAACCTTTACCTACGCCGGTTCCCCTGAACCTGTTTTAAAGGAAATTAATTTGACCATTACGGACGGGGAATTTGTTTTGTTAAGCGGCTCCTCCGGCAGCGGCAAGTCCAGCCTGGTTCGCTGCCTGAACGGCTTAATCCCCCATTTTTACGGCGGCCAGGTAAGGGGGACGGTAGAAGTAGAGGGACTGGTAACCACCAATCACGCCTTAGCCCAATTGGCTACCCTGGTAGGTCTGGTTTTTCAAGACCCAGAAAACCAGTTAGTTACTACCGATGTAGAAAGAGAAATTGCTTTTGGTTTGGAAAATCTAGGATTACCGCGCGCCGAGATAAGTAAACGTCTGGAGGAAGCACTGGATACGGTGGGCATTTCTTCTTTACGTTGCCGCTCTTTACACGAGCTTTCGGGGGGAGAAAAACAAAAGGTGGCTATTGCTTCGGTGCTGGCTTTAAAACCCCAAATACTGGTGTTGGATGAACCCACCTCTGAACTTGACCCCCAAGGGGCCGAAGACGTGCTGGGCATCATCTCCCGTTTAAATGACGAGTTAGGCTTAACGGTAATTTTAGTGGAACACCGCCTGGACCGGGTAATCCACCTGGTAGACCGGTTGATTGTTTTAGATCAGGGAAGAATTGTGGCCGACGGTCAACCGTCAAAAATTATGCGGGCGGAGTATGAAAAGCTGGATAATATTGGCTTTGGCTTTCCTCCCCTGGTTTTTCTGGCCCAAAAACTTATTAAAACGGGTCACCAGGTAAATGGCCTGCCTTTAACCGTCAAACAGGCGCGGACAACACTAGAAGCCTTCTTTAGGGCTGTCGAAAGTCCTCCTCCCCGGGTAAACAAGAAACCGTACGGAATTCCGGTAATCGAAGTAGAAAAGCTTTGGTTTTCCTACCATAAAGAACCAATGGTCCTTAAAGGGATAGACTTACGCCTTTACCAGGGAGAGTTTATCGCCGTTATGGGGCGTAATGCTTCCGGCAAAACCACCCTGGTTAAACATTTTAACGGACTGTTAAAACCCGGGAAAGGCAAGGTTTTGGTAAACGGGCAAGATATAAAAAAAACTACGGTAGCCGAACTTGCCCGGCAGGTGGGTTATGTTTTTCAAAACCCAAACGACCACCTTTTTGCCGATACCGTGGAAGAAGAAATAGCTTTTACCTTGAAAAGCCTGGGTTTTGAAAATATAGCCAGCCGGGTAAATAACGCCTTGCAGCGGTTTAACTTAGCCCCTTACAAAAAGCAGTACCCCCGTTTTTTAAGCGGGGGGGAAAAACAACGGGTCGCTTTAGCTTCTGTTTTAGTTGCCGAACCAAAGGTTCTCATTTTAGATGAACCTACCCGGGGGATGGATAACGCTTTAAAAACCAGCTTAATGCAGTTTTTAAAAGAATACCGGCAGCAGGGCCATACCGTCATTGTGGTTACCCATGATGTAGAAATGGCCGCCGCCCACGCGGAACGCATTATTTTACTAAGCGAAGGAAAGGTGGTGGTAGACGGTCATAAAAAAGAAGTCCTTTCCCGGGCCTTGTTATTTTCTCCGCAGATAAACCGGGTACTACAAGGTTTTGAAAAGTACGGGGTGCCCCAGGATATTCTAACGGTTGAAGAAGCTTTAAACTTAATTAAGGGAGGAAGGGAATGGCTCTGTTGACCACCGGGGGTAAATACGAACGTCTTGAAACCTGTCTGCCGCAGACATGAGGGCTTAACCAGTTAACG
>DMDI01000299.1 GCA_003445555.1 Desulfotomaculum sp.
GGCAACGCCCAGGACGGCGTCGGCAATACCATGGACAGCGGAGAAATTATTATTCACGGCCGGGCCGGTGATATTGTGGCCATGTCTATGCGCGGGGGCAGAATATTTATCCGGGATAATGTAGGATACCGGGCAGCCATTCACATGAAAGAATACACGGGTAAAGTGCCTGTACTGGTTATTGGCGGAACAGCCCAGGATTTTTTTGGTGAGTATATGGCCGGAGGACGGGTAGTTTTGCTGGGTTTAAATTTAAGGAAAGATGAGCGGCATAAGGCCCATTATATAGGAACCGGGATGCACGGTGGGGTTATATATTTACGCGGCCGCGTCGAAGAATATCAACTGGGCAAAGAGGTTGGGATAAGGGAGTTGGACAGCCAAGATTGGGAAACAGTCGGACAGTACGTTAACGAGTTTTCTAGCCATTTTGGTTTTAACTCGGCGGAAATACTACAGGAGAAATTCCAAAAGCTCCTGCCTGTTTCCGCCAGACCTTACGGAAAAATATACGCTTACTAGTTAACTATATTTAGCCATTCCAGGGAACGTTTTACGCCTACAACTTCGGAGCCTATAATTTAATTTGTAAAAAGATAAGTTTCTTTAATTTTTAATTATCTAATTCTTTTTTGGTTTAAGGTTTGGGCAAATAATAAGGGGAAGCTAGCTTAGCCGGTTTTGTGACCGCAATTGACGATACGGCAGCTAAACCCCAGGATAAAGCGCAAATAACAAAAGCCGGGGTATAATTGCCAGTATAGTCGTGAATCGATCCCCCAATTATTGGACCGATTACCCCCCCGATCAAAGAAACACCGTGGGTAAACGCAATAATTGTAGGCATTGATTTTGTATTGCCAAAGCAGTATCCTAAAAGACCAAATATTTGCGTTGTTCGGCCTCCGTAACAAAGACCATAAATAAAGGAAAATAAATATAACATCCATAATTTATTTAAGGTAACTAACCAGAGAGTTAGCAAAGCACAAATTAAACAGCAGCCAATTAAAGTGCTTTTCCAGCCAAAACGCTGACCAATATCTCCAATAAATATCCTTCCGAAGATACCGGCCCCATTCAGCACCCCCCAGGCAGCAACTGCGGCTGTTTTACTTATGCCAGTTCCTACGGCATAAGGTACAAAGTGAACTCCCAGCATATGCACCGGAAGCAGGGTAAAAAAATAAGCCAGGCCAATCGAGAGTAAGGCCCTTGTTTTGACGGCTTCCTTTAAGGTCCAGTCAAGCTCAACATTTTTAAAATTCGGGGAATGATGGTCTTCCGGTTCTTTTTCTTCCCCTAAAGGTTTAAGCCCCATTTTGGCCGGGTCTGATACAATAAGTACGGCCCCAATAAACAAAATAAGAAAGGTAATTATCCCTTCAATTAGATAAGCGTTGCGCCATCCATAAGAATTAATCAAAAAATTGGCCAGCGGGGCTTGAATTAACGCCCCTAAGCCTACACCGGCCCCAACTATCCCCAGGGCTAATCCTTTTTTATAATTAAACCAGCGTTGGGTGATGGCAAGAGGAGGAGCCCAAGCTCCCCCCAAACCAATTGTAGCTAAGGCATAATATAAATAAAATTGTTCTATGGTTTTAACTTGGCTTAATAAGGAGATGCCTAATCCAGACAGGACAGCGCAAAATAAGAAAATTAAACGGGGTTCATAACGCTCTGTTAGCCGGCTGATTATTAATCCAAAAAGGATATAAGTAAATAAGTGAAATGAATGAATAGAGGAAATTAAAGTAGCGCTCCAACCAAATTCTGCCTTAATGGGGTTAAAAAAAACAGTTAGCGTATAAAATATTCCGTATGAAGCGGTAAGCATAAAACCGGCTAAAACAATAATCCAGCCATAAAATATCTTTTGTTTCAAAACAGAACTCCCCATTTACCTCGACGTATACTTCACCGGCTATAGTGATAATTATAACATATCATTTAAAAATTACTTTAAAAAGAAAGAGTTTTAAGAGTTTTAAGAGTTTTAACCATTTGCTAATGTATCATTTTGGAAGTTTTATATATCGACCAAACTCGCCTGCCGGCTTTGGAACGGCCAGCGAAAAAGCCGGTCCTCGTTCACCCGTATGTTAGCCCTCTTTTTTAATCATTCTCTGGTATTGGTCATGTGTTCCAATCCAGAACCAAACCAATCCTTTAATGAAGCCTGCATTTTCCAAATCTTTTATGAGCTCTCTTATTCTTCATTTTAAATCATTTTATATATTATAAAATATCGATTGTCAAGCGAAATCCCATAAGAACTGATGTTGCTGTAAAATATTCTTAGGTGGACGGACGAGCAAGGCCGCTAATTCTACCAGAAATGAAAATGCAGCCGGACGCCTGGTTTAGAGACGTAATCGATACCGACAAATTAACTCTTGACAATGATACTACATATGGTATCTTATGTTTAAGGGAGGAGGTGACATGGCAGGGGTAGAAAAAATCATTGAGAAAATGAATCGCCAGCCTCATGGCATACGGTTTGAGGAAATATCAAAGGTTCTCAATCATTTTGGATACATTGAGGTGAGGTCGGACGGTTCTCAT
>DMDI01000300.1 GCA_003445555.1 Desulfotomaculum sp.
CGCACTCGTAATGCGCAGGCCGTGGGTTCAAGTCCCACCACCAGCTCCAGTAATATCAAAGCCATTAAAATAATCAATACCGGAACACAGCCGCTAATGGTGCATCATCAGGCATATCTTCCAGTTTAACTACAAAAACAGTTCCTCCGTTCATAATGGTTTGGCTGGCGGCAAAGTCCAACAAGTCCCTGGCGCCAGGTTCTGCTTTTTGGTGTAAATAAACTAAGTTATCGTCAGGGTTAAAAATTCCCCATTGCTGAAGATCAGCGGCCACAAACAATAAATCAATTCTTCTAAAGTAGGCGGCCGGAATAATTTCTTTTATTTCTTTAGAAGTTCGTCCCGTACCCGCAAGCTGTTTGTATTGATCAACTGCTTCCTTTTGTTTCTTCTGAAAGTAGGGTTGTATTATGGCCCAGGCCTGTTCGTGTATTTTTTCCACACTCATGCTTTCAGGATTGCCTTTAATCCCTTCGTCTATGAGGTAAGGATAATTATTTGCCTCTTTATAAATCGGAAAGAGATAATCAACTCCTGCCAATAGTAAAGGTATCCGTTCTTCCCGAAGCAACCCGTGCAATCCCTTATCAATTTGGCGAAAATACCGCAGGATATTATCCTTAGCATCATCGGTAACGGCGTGCCCGTGAAAGATAGCCGTTCCTGCCGGTGCCCCGCCGCTATGCGACTGAAGCTGCCTTTCCGGGTCATCGTACTTTAAAGCTTCCGCCAGACTTTTAGGAATACTTTCCGGATGAAGCGCTTTAATGAAGTCACGCGTACCTTGAAAAAATTTAACCTCGTTTTGACTGATAGCTAAAATATAAAATTGTCCGTCGCCGGTAAGTAAGTGAAGCAAAGGCTTAAGATGGAAATGATCCGCTACGACGGTCAATTCTTCAAAGTCAAAAGGCAGAAAATAATAACGAAACACTTCCGGTGAAAGAAACATAGCCAATCCATTGCTTTGCCGCCAAAAAGGGGCGTCCCATAAAAGTTCTTGGGCTGGTTTTAACAATTCTTTTACCTCTGGGGGACGAAGGCCGTTAGTGTATAGTTGTTCTTCAACCCCTTTGAGCAGATTCTTAAACCTGATTAGATTTTGCTGGGATTTTGCTCCTGTCCGGTACGTAGGCATAAAAATTGAAACACATGGCCCTTTGGATTTTTCCATTAATGTTTTTAGTTCATCTTTAGACAGTATATCCATCCGGGTTACTCCTTTTCGTGTTATTATATACTTATACCCTATCTTCTACTCAGGGCTATCTATAATTTAAAATGAGCGTTAAGAAGGAAAGGGGCCGGTCCATATAAACTTACTAAAGAAGATTACTTTAAAGTATAGTTCAAATGACCGCTTTTATGTTTTTATATTATAGCAGATAAATATTGATTTAAACAAGAAAAATAATGCCCTTAAACAATGAGATAATAAGATTTTTGAAGAAAAAACTTTCCATTAATTCTCTTTTGATATAAAATTAAAAAGAAAGGTGGGGAAAGTTTTGTGAAGGTTAAAATATTTACGGTACTTCTTTTATTAATAATGTTAGTTTTAGTCTTTCCCTTAATTGCTAACGCAGATAGATGTATAATTATTCCCCGGGATGATATTGTCTTAAGTGAACCGGGTCAAAAAGCCTTTATCGCCCATAACGGCCAAGAGGAGTTGCTTATTTTAAGTACCGATGTTAAGGCCAGTAAAAATGTTTCTGTTTTAGAGTTTATGCCCTTGCCTTCCCGGCCGGAGGTAAGTCTGGCCCAAGAAGATTGTTTTACCAACTTGAAAGAACTGGTTAAGCGTTATAATTTACATTACCCCCCTGTTTACCGGATTATGGCCGAAGGAACAAAGAGCGGCGGGGCGGCTTACGCACCGGTTGAGCTTATCTTTCGTCAAAAGCTTGGTGTTCACGATGTTACGGCCGTCAAAATTAATGATATGACGGAATTTGTCCGGTGGACAAAAAACTACTTTAAAAAAAGCAAAATACCTTACCGGGAATTAAGCCAAAAAGAAAAGGACATTATAACGGATTATTTTAACCGGGGTTTTAAATATTTTGTTTTTGATTTGATTCAGGTGAAAGAAGAGGTCCGGACAGTGCCTCCCCTGATTTACCGGTTTAAATGCGGTTATTTTTATTACCCCTTGATAGTAACCAACCATATTGGCGGGGTGGGGGAAATTGAACTAGTTTGTTATGCAGACGAAAATATTCTAAAAAAGCTTTCCTCTTACCTTAAAATTTCCAGACCACCGGAAAATGTTCCGGAAGTTGCCCCTCAAATCTGGCCGCCGCCTCCTTTATGGCTGGCTTCAACCAGGGCAGGGGTCGAGGCGGTTGAAACAAAAGATGTTAGCCCTTTAATTTCTGAAATAACCGGCGGTTATGCTTACTTGCAGGCTTTTAAATATGAAGGTCCGTTGGAGTTCAAAAATGACTTATGGCTTAAAGTTTTACCTGAAGAAATTAAAGTGTTGATCAATAATTCTTTAGTCATTTTTGATGTACCGCCAGTACTTTTCAAAGGGGTGTGCCTTGTTCCGGCCAGAGGTTTTTCTGAATCTTTAGGGGCAAAAGTATACTGGAACGGGATAAAAAAAGAAACGGTGATAAAAAAAGGGGAGCTTAACCTGGTTTTTCCTCTTTACCGGGATTATGTCTTTATTAACGGAAAAAAGGTTTATCCGGACGTTCCGGTCCAACAGACAGGTGGCCGGGTAATGGTTCCCTTACGCTTTATTTCAGAGGCATTAGGTTTGAAGGTGGAATGGGATAAGCAAAATAACCTGGTAAGGGCGGTAGCTCCGATTTAAGAGTTTTTCGGGCCGTTAGACGTATTAATCATATTTGAAATCGTCAAATATTTGGCCAAAATTAATTCCGGCTATTTGAATGGTTTTGCACATATCATAAATTTCCCTTTTTCCTTCCTCCAGGTAGCGAGATCTTATTCCGTGCTTGATAGATAAAGAGGTTTCTATAAAGGCGGCTAGATGATCACAAACCTTTAAAATATTACCATCTATGGGCGAAAAATTATCTTCATTATACTTATGGTTAATATCCTCATTGGAAATTCCTTTAATAATTTCCCCCTCCCGCTTAATTTTATTTTCAAACTCATCTTCAATAAAATACCTGATTTCTTCGTGCCAGGATGGAGGAAACAAAGGTAATAGTTTTTCTTCCACTTGAATCTTTTCGTATTCTTTTATTATATCCTGCAAGCCCTCAACTGAACTTTTTATAGGAGATACTATGTCCCGCGTCAACATTTCCGCTAAATCATGGTATAAGGCCGCCCAAAAGTTGTTGCAGGTTCTTTTCCGGCAGGCATTAAGCTCGATAGAGCACAGGTAAGAAATCATAGCCACTATTAGCATGTGACCCAGTACGGATGTTTTTGGTATTCTGGGGGACTGGGCCCACCTTTGTTGAAATCTGAGTTGTCCGCAAAGGTCTACGAAACCAAAAGATTTTTTACCTAACGATATTTTTTGAACCCCTATTAAATCATAATGGTCTTCAATTTGGTTTTCTATTTCCTCCTTAGTTTTTTCTATCCCGTAAATAAAAGGACTGACATGGTAAATAATCCTGAATTCCCAATTCGTTGCCAGGTAATGGGCTGCTTTAAGGATTCTTTTTTCCACCTTAGAATAATCGTTATTAAATAAATACTCTTTAAACTTTTCTTTAAAGTCTCCCTTTACGTCCTGAACATCACTTTCTAATTGTTTTATAACCCATTCATTTAATTCCTTTCCTTTTCGCAGCATCATTTTATGAAAGACCGGCGGCTTAATGTCGGTTAATACTACTCTTTGAAGAAACTCAAATATCCCTCCTTCAATGAGGAACAACCAATCTATTTCTGCTCCTTTGTCTGTTTCTTCTGATTTTGCAATTACATAAGCTATTACCATTTTATGGGCTTGCTTGTCCAGTTCAGTTAATTCAACCGGTCTTATATGATCGTTCCACCTTTGAATGCTTGCGGCCTCAAAAAATCTTTCAATTAATCCCTTTTTGAGCATATCTTGAGTACCCCTTTTTCTTGAAATTTAATTTATGGTCCAAGAAGACCAAAATTTTTATTATTGTCAGGTGGAAAAAAGCTAACATAAGCTATAATACTTCCTTCGCTTAAATTTTCAAATTTCCTCTTTTAAAAAACATCGCTTTTGGACTTTTTTATAACTCGATTTATCCAAAGAGGGAAACTCTTAAATTAAAGCTCCTCCAAGAAGTTGACAGCATCGTTGCCTAAAAAATTATTTTTCTTTTGGTTGGCCCATGATAAAATAATAGTAAAAAGGAACAAATATGTAAAAAAGGAGTTTCACTATGCACATTCTTGTCACCGGAGGCGCAGGGTATATAGGCAGCCATACGGTAAAAGAACTGGTTAAAGCAGGACACCAGGTCACGGTACTTGACAACCTGAGCAAAGGATGGCGGGCGGCGGTTACCAAAGCCAGGCTAGTTAAAGGGGAGCTTACCAGCCAAAGGCTGCTTTGTGAACTGCTCCAGACCGGAAAAATTAACGCCGTTATGCATTTTGCCGCCAGCAGCCTGGTTGGCGA
>DMDI01000086.1 GCA_003445555.1 Desulfotomaculum sp.
TATGTTCCTTCTTCGCTTACCGGCCGCTTGCCTTCACCGGGTCAGGAAATACGGCTTTTTACCTGTCTTATGGTTCAGGAAAATAACCTTTCTTTGTTTGGTTTTTTTACCTCCGCTGAATTAGATTTCTTTCGCCGTCTGTTGAATGTAGACGGGATTGGACCAAAGGGAGCCCTAAAAGTTCTTTCTACTTTTAATTCGGAAGCGCTGCGTTTAGCCATAATTAAGGAAGATGTAAATATGCTCATCTCAGCGCCTGGCATAGGAAAAAAAACAGCCCGGCGGATGATATTGGAATTAAAGGATGGGCTAATCGCCAAAGGCGAGGAGATAGACCTTACGCATTCGTCAGATCTGGACGAAGAAGAAAAAGACGCCCTGGCGGCTTTAATAGCCCTTGGTTTTGATGTTCCCGCGGCTAAAAAAGCACTTCTGTTTATCCCGGCGAAGGAGAAAGATAACCTTAAAGCCGGTGAAATGGTAAAGCAGGCTTTACAGTACCTCCACAGACAAAAGTAATTTATCAATTTACCCAGGAAACAGGCAGGTGATTATATCGTGAAAGAACGCCTTCTTTCCCCAGTTTTTAAAACAGAGGATGATCAGATTGAAAATAGCTTGCGGCCGCGCAAATTAATAAATTTTATCGGTCAAACCAAAATCAAAGAAAGTTTGGATATTTTTATTAAAGCAGCCCAAAGCCGTGAAGAAACTTTGGATCATATTTTGCTTTCCGGTCCGCCGGGTTTAGGAAAAACTACCCTGGCCGGTATTATTGCTAATGAATTAAACGTAAATATTTCGATTACTTCCGGTCCGGCTATTGAGCGTCCCGGAGATTTAGCGGCTATTTTAACCAATCTGTCTGCCGGCGATGTTTTGTTCATTGATGAAATTCACCGTCTAAGCCGGCCGGTGGAAGAAGTATTTTACCCGGCCATGGAGGATTTTGCTTTAGATATTATCATTGGCAAGGGTCCTGGGGCGCGTTCCTTGCGCTTGAACTTGCCTCCCTTTACTTTAATTGGGGCTACCACTCGGGCGGGTTTGCTAACTTCCCCTTTACGCGATCGCTTTGGCATTATCGGTCGCCTGGATTATTACCAGCAAAGCGAACTGGTGCAAATTATTTACCGGGCGGCAGCCATTTTAAAAATACCGGTTGACTTAGAAGGGGCGGCAGAAATTGCTAACCGGTCAAGAGGTACCCCGCGCGTTTCTCTTAGGCTTTTAAAGCGGGTGCGCGATTATGTTCAGGTACGGGCGGCCGGAATAATTACCGGTGAAATAGCTAAAGAGGCCTTGCAGTTTTTTGAGGTGGATTCTTTAGGGTTAGATTATACCGACCGTAAAATCTTGCACTTAATTATTGAAAAATTTACCGGCGGCCCCGTAGGACTGGACACTTTAGCTGCCGCCACAGGAGAGGAAAAAGATACCATAGAAGACGTATACGAACCGTATTTACTGCAGGTCGGCCTGATTAACCGTACGTCTCGCGGCCGGGTGGCCACCTCTTTGGCTTACAAGCACTTAAAATTAGCCGAACCTAAACTTTTTATGGAGTAAGAAGTATTTAGGATACGAGATTCTATCCCTCTCAACAGCAAAAAAGTCAGAAAGGCTTAACCTATAATTATTTACTATAAAGGAAAGAAAAGGATATATGCAAGATTCCTGCGAATTAAAAATAGAAGAAGTTCATAAAGTTGACCAGGAAGCATTACTTAAAAAATACGCCCTAATTATAGTTATGGTGGCCTCTTTTTTAACTCCTTTTATGGGCAGCGCAGTTAACCTGGCTATACCGGCTATTGGAAAAACATTTAACAGCACCGCGCTTCAGCTTAGCTGGGTTGTAAGCAGTTACCTGCTGGCCTCGGCCGCTTTTTTGCTGCCCTTAGGCAGACTGGCCGATATTATTGGCCGAAAAAAGATTTTTACCGCGGGAATCATAATTTTTCCTTTGTTTTCCATGCTTTGCGGATTAGCCTGGTCTGTTAAAGCCTTGATTTTTTTTAGAATCTTACAAGGAATAGGGGGAGCCATGATATTCGGTACCAGTATGGCGATCCTGACTTCTGTCTTTCCCCCTCAAGAAAGAGGTAAGGTGCTGGGCCTAAACGTAGCTACCGTATATACCGGCCTGTCTTTGGGGCCGGTGTTGGGAGGGGTAATAAATCACCACCTGGGATGGCCGTTTATCTTTTATTTTAACACTTTATTAAGTGCGTTAATTGTGCCCCTGATATTTACTAAGCTAAAAGGGGAATGGTTTGGAGCCAGGGGTGAAAGCTTTGACTTTAGCGGCGCTTTCCTTTATACCTTAGGTATTATTGCGTTTCTATACGGATTATCAACAGTGTCTACCTCAGGATGGGGGAAATTGATTTTCCTGCTTGGGCTGGTGATATTGGCAATTTATATCAGGCATGAAGCCAAAATAAAACAGCCTATTTTAAACATAAAACTTTTTCGTAAAAACATCACCTTTATTTTTTCTAATCTAGCCGCCCTTATTAACTATAGTGCTACCTTCGCCGTAGGTTTTTTGCTTTCTATATACCTGCAAGTTGTGGGTAAATATGATTCCCAGACGGCGGGGCTAATTCTTCTTTCTCAACCGGTGCTTATGGCCTTGCTTTCCCCCTTTGCAGGCGCCCTTTCTGACCATGTAGAGCCGAGGGTGGTGGCCTCTTTGGGAATGGGACTGACTACCGCGGGTCTTTTTTTGTTTCACTTTTTAACCGGTTCAACTCTTCTGTGGCTGGTTATAGTCAATCTTGCCCTGTTGGGAATAGGTTTTGCCCTTTTCTCTTCCCCAAACAGCAATGCGGTAATGGGGGCAGTGGAAAAAAGGTTTTACGGCGTAGCGTCCTCAACTCTTGGTACGATGAGGCTTGTGGGGCAAGCAATAAGCATGGCCATAGCAACGTTAGTTATGGGCCTTTACCTGGGCAATGTTCAATTGGAATTGGCCCATCCTGATTTAATCCTGAAAAGTATTAAAATATTATTTATTATCTTTGCTCTTACCTGTCTTGGCGGCATATTTGCTTCTTTAGCCAGGGGAAAGGTGGTGCAGAGAACAGACTAAAATTGATTATGGCAAAACTCGCAGGGCTTATAATATATAACAAATTTATCTAATCCCGTCGGCCGTAAAGAATTCCAGCCACCGTCACATCTAAAAAATGTTATGGGACTATTAAAGGGGACTATTGTATAATACTGATAGTTATTAAAGACAATGGCTCCAAAATATTGAGATAGGAGGGAAAAAATGCGACGAAAAAAGATAATTTTTTTATTGGGGCTCCTTCTTTTAATACCCGGCGTGAGTATGGCAGAAACCGGTAATCAGCTACCGGAAACCGTAAGGGTAGGGTTGGTTCAGCAGGCACCCTTTTTAACCTTTTCGGTTAACGGAAGTTATCAGTTAATTGATCAAGTATCTAACCAGCAGATTAATTTAGCGGCGGATAAAAAATGGATGGTAAAAACCGTTAATGACCAGGTCGAATTGTACTTAATAAATAACAATGATTCAGGAAACGTTAGTCGCGGCGAGAATTTGTACCTCAAAGGAAGATTTAACGGACCGGTAGTAATAAAAGCAAGGAGTTCGGAGCAGGAAAAATTGGCTGTTCTTTCGGCGGGCGGAAAATTAACGGGGTGGCCGAGTAAGCCGGCAGTAGGAGCGTTAAATTTCACGCCCCTACAATATGTTAAAGAAAAAACAAAACTGCCCTCAGGTAAAATAGTAGTTTTGGGCCAACAAGCCTCAAAAGAAATTGACTTAACCTCAGGTCAAAACCTGTTTACGCTGTATAATGTTGAGCCGGCCAACCGTTACCGGGGCAGCCTTGAGTTCCGTGTCACCCCTGAGGGACTTACGGCTATAAATACCTTGCCCTTAGAAGAATATTTAATAGGGGTGGTTCCCAATGAAATGTACGCCCAGTGGCCGGTTGAAGCCTTAAAAGCCCAGGCCGTAGTTGCCCGCAGCTATGTACTGGCCCAAATGGGTTCATATAACCAACAAGGCTTTGACGTCCTGGCTACCCAGGCCAGTCAGGTTTACCGGGGGGCGAATAGTGAAAATCCTATAACCACGCAAGCGGTTTGTTCAACGAAAGGAGAAATTTTAACTTACGGCGGCCGGCCCGTTGACGCTGTTTTTCACAGCAGCAGCGGTGGTTTTACCGAAAATAGTGAAGAGGTGTGGAAGAATTCCCTGGCTTACCTGCGGAGCAGACCAGACCCCCATGATAACAACGAAAAACATTATAACTGGTCAGTTAGTTATACTCAAGAGCAGTTAAAACAGCAGTTGGCCGGTAAAAAACAATGGCGCCAAGGGGACAAGTACATTGAGCCGGTCAACTTCAAGGAAATTACGGACCTGGTAGAGCTTGAACGAACCTCCTCGGCGGCCCGGGTAAAGCGTTTAGCCTTATGCGGTATAGGGCCGGATGAGCAGGAATTAAAGGTGGAAATTTACAATGCGGACGCGGTCCGGACTCTTTTAGGCTTGAAAAGTGCTTTTTTCACCCTGGAAAAAACTTTTAACGCCGAGCAAAAGCTAGAAATGGTTACTTTTCGGGGAAATGGCTGGGGCCACGGGATAGGAATGTCCCAATACGGCGCTCTGGGAATGGCCAGACAGGGTTTTAATTACCGCGCTATTTTATTATACTATTATACAGGAGTTGATTTAAAAAAGTGGTAAAATGTTGAGCCCGGCGGAGGTCAGGCTTTAACCTTGGATATATTGGATATAAATGAGTTTAATTATTACTTGCCCCCGGAATTAATTGCCCAGGAACCTTTGCCTCAAAGGGATAAATCCCGGCTTATGGTTTTAGACCGCCTATTGAGCCGGTGGGAACATAAATATTTTTCTGATCTGGTTAATTATTTAACGCCGGGTGACGTTTTGGTTTTTAACGAGACAAAAGTAATTCCCGCCCGCCTGTATGGCCGGAAAGTAAACGGAGGGGCGAGGGTAGAAGTGCTTTTGCTGCAAGAAAAGCAGGATGGTTTGCGGTGGGAAGCCTTGGTACGTCCGGCACGGCGGATCAAAGTAGGGAACCTTTTAACTTTTGGCGAAGGCTTACTAACCGGAAAGGTAGTCGAAGAAACTACGGCGGGGGGGCGGGGTATTTAATTTTAAAAAGAAGAAAAAATTAAGGCAGGGGGGGTTAAATTTAAACCCCCACCAGAAAAAAATTGGTTTAAGCCCCTTCCCCCCCAAAATAAAAAAAAAACCGGCGACCCCACCCCCTACCCAAACAATTATTTCCCGCCAACAAGGGCCCGTGCGGCGCCCACCCCC
>DMDI01000257.1 GCA_003445555.1 Desulfotomaculum sp.
AACCTGCAGGAAGCCGCGACTTTGTTAAATGAGCGCGATTTACAATATACGGTACGGCAAGAATATAACGATATGGTACCGGCCGGTTACGTTATTAACCAGGATATTGGCCCGAGTGATCCGCCGGTAAAACCGCCGCGCAAAATTTTACTGACGGTGAGTTTAGGACCAGAGTTGAGAGAAGTACCTGATTTATACCAGAAAACCATAAATGAAGCCCGTTTAGAATTAATAAAATTAGACTTGAACTTAGAAGAACCGGTTAAAGAAGACTACCACGAACAAGTACCCAAAGACCTTATTTTTAAACAAACACCTAACCCAAAAGATAAATTGAAGAAAGGAGGCAAAGTCACTGTTTATGTTTCTCTGGGGCCTCCACCACTTTCTCCAGATAAAACTGGTGAAAATCAGGAAATTATTGTGCCTTCGTTAACGGGTCTTTCTATAGAAGAAGCGCGTAATAAGCTAGTTGAAAACGGTTTATCTTTAGACGAAAACTTCCGGTGGGAAACCAGTGAGCAATACCCTAACGGCAAAATAATTAGTCAGGAGCCGCCGGCAAACAGTAATGCGGCCAAAGAAACAAGGGTAAAAGTTGTATTAAGCCAAGGCCCTGGTCCTTTACCCCGAGATGTTACGGTAGAAATACCTGTTCCTGATGATGGAATAAATCACGAAGTAAAAATAGAAGTAGCCGACGTAGCCGGAACCAGAACTGTTTATTTTGGTAATCACCTTCCGGGTGGTAAAATAGAAAAGACAGTTCGTTATTATCCCCATGGTTTTATACGGATATACCTTGACCAAAAATTAGTCGAAGAAAGGAATACAAAAACAATCAGGTGAATTTTATGCGGGAAGGGCTGGTAATTAAAATTACGGGGGGATATTATTATGTTAAAAGCGGGGCTGAAACTTGGGTATGCACTTTAAGAGGGCGATTTAGACAAGAAAAAGAAAAAATTTTGGTAGGTGACAGGGTTCAATTAAAACCAATTCAAGCAGCCACAGGGGTAATTGAAAAAATACTTCCCCGGAAAAATTCCCTGTTTCAACCTTCGGTAGCCAATATTAACCAAATAGTGGTTATTATTTCTTTGCAGGAACCCAAACCTAATCTGTACTTGTTAGACTGTTTTTTAGCCCAAACAGAACTGGCCAGAGTTAAGGCCGTGCTTTGCTTAAATAAAGTTGACCTGGGGAGGCAACAAGTCGATAACCTAATCCAGACCTACGGTTCTCTTGGCTACGTAGTTTTAACCACCAGCGCTAAAACAAAACATGGCTTAGCTGATTTAAGAAACGTTTTAAAAAACAATACTTCGCTTCTAGCCGGTCCTTCAGGGGTGGGTAAAAGCAGTCTTTTAAACGCCCTTATACCCGGCTTGTCCTTAGACACCAGGGAAATAAGCCAAAAACTAAAACAGGGAAAACATACCACGCGTTATGTAGAGTTAATTCTTACGCCTGATAACGGTTTAGTTGCTGATTCACCCGGTTTTTCCAGCCTGCCTCTTCCAGATATAAGCCAGGAAGAGTTGGCCCCCTGCTTTGTGGAGATTTATAAATATCAAGATAATTGTAAATATAGCAACTGCTTACACTTAGCCGAACCGGATTGTGCGGTGCAAAAAGCAGTTTTAGAAGGAAAAATCAATCCTTCACGTTACCAAAATTACCTTTTATTATTAAAGGAAATGAATAAAAGAAAGAGGTATTAAAAGTGATTAAAATTGCCCCTTCCATTTTAGCGGCCGATTTTGGACGCTTAAAAGACGAAGTAAAAAAAGTGGAGGACGCAGGCGCTGACTACCTTCACATTGATGTTATGGACGGGCATTTTGTGCCCAAAATTACGGTAGGGCCGGATATTGTTAAGTGTTTACGCCCTCACAGCCGTTTGATTTTTGATGTTCATTTAATGGTAAAAGAACCTGAACGTCAAATTAATTCTTTTGTTGAAGCCGGGGCTGATTTAGTCACCGTCCACGCGGAAGCCTGTGCTCACCTTCATGGTGCGTTAACCGAAGTTAAAAAAAGAAACGTTAAAGCCGGGGTGGCCTTAAACCCGGCTACTTCTCCTGAAATTTTAAGTTACATCCTTCCTTTAATAGATTTGGTAGTTATAATGACGGTTAATCCTGGTTTAGGAGGACAAACCTTTCTTAAGGAAATATTACCAAAAATTAAGGTGGTTAAAGAAATGCTCCTTAAAGCAGGTGTCCCGGTTGAAATTCAAGTTGACGGAGGCATTAATCCCCAAGTAGCTCCTTTGGCCGTAAAAGAAGGAGCGGATGTTTTAGTGGCCGGGGCGGCTGTTTTTGGCACCCCCAATCCTGCCGAAGCTATGCAAAGGATTCGGGAAAGCTGTAAAATTGGCCGCCAGTCATCGGACGTCAGTAGTCAGTAGAAAAACAAACTAAAATGAGGGGTTAAATTTAACGCCCTTAACAAAAGGAGATAAAACCAATGGCTACATGGAAATGTCAGGAATGCGATAATATTTTGGAAAACCGGTGTAAGCCGGGAAAATGTAAGGTATGCGGAGCAACAAAAGATAAATTATTTAAGGAAGAACAGGAAAAAGGACAAAGGCGTAAAGGGGCTGTTACTGCTCAGGTAAACCCAAAGCCCTGAAGTAAGCGGGGATAGCTCAGTCCTCTTGCAATAAAGACACATGAATGAAGGGATAGAGTAAATAGGCAAAGGGAAATTATATGTCCAATATTAATTATTACGATATAATCACTTTTGGTTGCCAGATGAATGAATATGATTCGGGGGTAATGGCCGGCTTCTGTGAGGCGTTAGGTTATTTTCCGGCCGAAAGACAAGGGGAAGCCAACCTTATCTTAATCAATACTTGCTGTGTACGGGAAAAAGCTGAGAATAAGGTTTACGGCCTACTTGGCCGTTTGCGTAAACTAAAACAGGCTAACCCGGATTTAATTATTGGCGTTGGTGGCTGCATGCCCCAGCAAAAAAATATAGCCCGGGAAATAAAAAGCCGTTTCCCTTACGTAAATTTTATTTTTGGTCCCCATACCCTTTTTCAATTACCGCAACTCATAAAGCGGGCTAACGAAAACAAGGAAACAATGATTGCCATTCAAGAAAACCCGGATGAAATAACCGAAGATAAACCGGTTAAGCAGGCTCGTATTGTATGCGCCTGGGTCCCGATTACCTTTGGTTGTAATAACTTTTGCACTTACTGCATAGTTCCTTACGTCCGCGGGCAGGAGCGCAGCCGCCGACCAGAGGCAATTCTTCACGAGGTCAGGCAACTAGTAGCCTCTGGTTATAAAGAAGTTACTTTATTGGGCCAAAACGTTAATTCTTACGGAAAAGACTTGCCTGTAGAAATTGATTTTGCTGATTTAATCTCTCAGGTCTGCCGGATTCAAGAACTTATACGCCTTCGTTTTTTAACTTCTCACCCCCGTGATTTTCACCAAAAGCTAATTGAAGAAATTGCCCGGCAGCCAAAAGTGTGTGAGCATATCCACTTACCTGTTCAAGCCGGGAGTAATAAAATTTTAACCAAAATGAACCGCGGTTATAGCCGGGAGGAATATTTAGCCTTAATTAAAAACCTCCGGCAAGCAATACCGCAAGCGGCTATTACTACTGACCTTATAGTTGGTTTTCCCGGGGAAACAACCGGGGATTTTCTGCAAACGCTTGATTTGATAGAAAAAGTACGTTTTACCAACGCCTTTACGTTTGTTTATAGCAACCGGTCAGGAACCCCGGCGGCAAAGATGCCTGATCAGGTGCCTGCCGAAGTAAAAAAAGAAAGGATTCAGGCCCTAATAAAAATTCAAAATGAAATTACGATAGCCGAAAACCAGGCCGAAACCGGAAAAATACACCAGGTGCTGGGGGAGGGAAAAAACGAAAAAAACCCTTCTTTGCTGGCCGGCCGAACCGGAACAAATAAACTGGTCTTTTTTCCGGCCCGTAAAGATTTAACCGGCGAGTTAGTCCAGGTAAAAATTACCGCGGCCACTCTAACCCACTTAGCCGGGATAGCGCAGGCTGCTTTAGTTTAAACAATTGTAGGTCAATCGTCCCAAAGACCATATAACATAAGAGAAGAGATACGGTGTTGCCTGAAAACATGCTGCCTCCTTTAATAGTAATTACCGGTCCCACGGCTACAGGAAAAAGCGCCCTTGGAGTAGAAGTAGCCAAACAACTCAGGGGCGAAATTGTTTCCGCTGATTCAATATTAATTTACCGTTATATGAATATTGGGACGGCAAAACCTGCTTTGGAAGAACGGCAGGGCATTCCCCATTATATGATTGACCTTATAGACCCAGATGAAAAATATAGTGTTGCTTTATACCAAGGGCAGGCCACAAAATGCCTTGAAGATATAATTGAACGGCGTAAAATACCCCTGCTGGTAGGTGGAACAGGTTTATATATTCGGGCCCTAACCGAACATTATAACTTTCCAGGAACAGAAAACAATCATGAATTAAGGCAAAGCCTGATGCATCAAGCTCAAAAATATGGCCAAGAGGATCTTCACACGCGCTTAATCCAGATAGACCCTGCTGCGGCCGCCAGGATACATCCCCATAATTTAAAACGGGTTATCCGGGCTTTGGAAGTATACTACCTTACCGGAAAACCTTTTTCTTACTTTCAAAGAAGGGACCAAAAGGGCAAGTATAACCTGATTATGTTCGGAATAAATATGGAAAGGCAACTTTTGTACCGTAAAATTGAAGAACGGGTGGATAAAATGCTCCGTTTAGGTTTGGTAGAAGAGGTTCAAAATTTATTAAACAAAGGTTACAATGTTGGATTAACTTCCATGCAAGCTCTGGGTTATAAAGAAATTATTGCTTATTTAAAAGGAGAAAACACTTTGGCTGAGGCAATTTATCTCTTAAAACGTAACACCCGTCATTTTGCCAAGCGTCAATTAACCTGGTTTAAAAGGGATAAACGTATTTTATGGTTAAATATGGAGCAAGATAATATTTCAGAAGTTGCCCAAGAAATTGCAGGAAGATATAAAGAAATGTCGAAGTTTTTTAAGATAAATATTTCCAACGGAGGCTTTTTAAATGATTAAAACGCAACTCAATCTTCAGGATGCTTTCTTGAACCAAATACGCAAGGAAAATATTTCAGTAACAATTTTCCTGGTTAATGGATTTCAATTAAAAGGAATGGTTAAAGGTTTTGATAATTTTACCATTATCCTGGAAAGCGAAGGCAAACAAAT